>JBGCFZ010000176.1:0-6691 GCA_045110355.1 Lewinella sp.
CGCTTTTCGTCTTTCTTTCATTTATAGCGGGTAATGATGCAACAATACCTACTGAGTTTGTGGAAATACGTGAAGGTGTCTAGATTTCCTAGCTCCTAGCTCCTAGCTCCTAGCTCCTATTTCCTAGTTCCTAGTTCCTAGCTCCTAGTTCCTAGCTCCTAGTTCCTAGTTCCTAGCTCCTAGCTCCTAGCTCCTATTTCCGAACCTCTTCCCCATTAACCTTAATCACAAAGGCATCAGAAAACAGTCGCTGAATACGTTCCAGCGCATCTTGTAGCTCTTCCTCTGTGTTGTATTCAAGGCGGGCACCAATACGGGTGTAACGACCTTCAGGCTCGGCAAAAGAGAGGAAGCCGGCGGATTCTATCCGATCGACGTTTTTATTCACATTGCGCTGACTACCAAAAAGGCCGGTAGCGATCAGCGCGATGTTTTTTCCATCAGCCTGCGTTGAAGGCGTTGGTGTGGTCTCCGGGATTACCGGAGATGTAGATGCTGCAGGAGCAGAGGTGGTTGGTTCCTGATTGACCCGGTCGTCTCCCAGGCGGGGCGGCTCCTCTGGTTCAATCGTCTCGATTTCTACGGCATTAGGACTGGGAGAAACGTTGACGCGGTTGGCAGGAATATCTCGAGAGGGCAGGCGTGGTGCCTCAGCAACGGGCGTTTCAGCTACTCGATCAACGGACAGTTGGACCAGCTGGTAAATGCCAGTGAAAACCAGCAATACAAACAAAAAAGCAGCTACATACCAGAGTGCTTTTCTTAGCTCGGGGTGATAGAGTACGGCATCCCGTTTTCTGGTTCGGGCAGTAGCCTTTGCGCCTTGCTCGCCCACCACCTGTGGGTTGGCCACCATGGGGTCTGCCGCAGCACGTCGCTGTTTTTCGGTACGAACAATGGGGCGGAGTTCGATGCCGGGGAGCCCAAAACTCTCCTTGCTAAAATTGTCTCCTGCCGGGGTAAACTTCAATTGCTCGTCGTGATGCTTGAAAAAACGACCGACACCGTTTAGCGTAAACGACCTGCCAGCATCGAGATTCTCCCGCATATTGCGCATGAATTCCTCCAGGGCCTTACTGGCTTCCGTATGGGTGTACAGCCCCGTGTTTTCAAGCGCGGCGACAATTCGTCCATCGTCAAGGACCAGGTTAGCATTGAACGTTACCAACTCAGACGGCGGAAGGGCCTTACCTTCCATGGGGCTGATCAGCGCCGGTTGCGGTTGGAGGCGCAACGTACCCAAGCCAGGTAAACAAACCTGGTCGTCTTCCATCAATAAATGACGGATGGTGTCAGTAATGGTCGTAGACATAGTACAAAGTTAGCATGTTCGTGCTAAACGAATTAAAGGTGTGCTTAAAACGGGTTTTTGCACCTGCGGCCGCGCCCTTATTATTCAAGTTGCAGGTTGCAGGTTGCTAGAGCTGCTTTGTGTACAAAATCGTCTCTGTGCTAACGCCCAGCATGCTCATTTCAAGGACATCTGGGGTAAGCCTGATGATGCCGTAGCAATCTGAACCACCGGGGCCAGAGATGGTGAAACAGGCGATCTCCATTTCAATCCCTTCATTACAGGCGCCGGGGCAGTTGGCGTGATAGGTCATGGGCTCCTGAAAGAGCAACTCTCCGTTGTAGTAGGTGGTGTAATGGTCTGGCGTAAATTCTACAACTTCTTGATCATCGGCACTATTTACCCACATGCCGGTGAGGACTGAAGCAAGTTGTGCTTCTGCGGAGTTCGGAGCGGGGGCGTACGTAGATGGCGCGGCCGCAGGTGCAGGGGAACCGTAAGAAGCAGGGGCCGTAGCCTCGCCTTTAGTCGCCTGGGTAGGATCTAATGGAACGTTAGCGTAAGTCTCCGGCAAATTTCCTTCTGGAGTAGCTGGTGTTCCCACAGATGGGGCCGTACCCGCAGGTACAGGCATTGGGGTTGAACTGCTCATGGGTACGGGGCTGGAAGCTGGGTCATACGCAGGGCCTTCCAAACCTACGGGCGGCTGTGGAGCAGCTTCGGCCATTTCCTTATTGCCAGATTTAAAGACGTTACAGCCGACGAAAAGCGTGAGAGATAACAAGAACAATAGAAGTCGCATCGGTGGTTTTTTTATTTGGTAACGTATAAAGGGGGATGATTGTCAATAAAAGTAACAACTTCTGCGGGACCATCTGTTAAATGTAGATAATCTGCGTAGGCTTTTCCTTCCGATAGTTGAGTGATCAGCGCATAGAGGTCCGTATCTTCGGTATACCGCTTTTTACCCAAAAATACCATCGGGCTTACGTAGCCAAAGGTGACGTAGTGGTTCTGGGTGGCATCCATGAATATTTCCTGGGTCGTCCCTGCGCTACCGGGTGCATATACGATGCCGTAGAGAGCGATGGCCAGCAGGGTGTCTTCCCGAATACTATTGCTGAAATACTTAGCGATGTACGTAGCAAACAGGTTACTTGGTTCATGGCCATAAAACCAGGTAGGGATGGCCAGGCTTTCCGTGCCGTCCGGAAACCGGTCCAGAATGGCGTAGGCTGCGGCCTGGAATCCGGGGTCACGATAAGTAGGTGCTTTCGATAGGGTGTGAAATACCCAGGTCAATTCTTCTTCCGATACGCCAGCCAGGTAAGCACCTAAATTAGCTGCTTCCATTATCCCGGGGCCACCGCCGGAGACGACGAAGTATCCAGCTTCGGCCAGCTTTTTTGCCGTTCGGAGGCTGGTTCTGTAGTCTTCGGTGTCTCGGCCGGTTCCGTGTCCGCCCATAAACCCGACAGTTTTCCGGCGAGGAAGTCCGTCCGCATTAAAATCAAGTAAACGGCGCAGCCCTTCGTCAATGCTGAAGTCGTGTAACCGTTGCCACAGTGCTTCGTTGATGTTGGGGCAGCGCTTACCTTGTTCGAAGTGCTGATAAATTTTAATATCGGTGCTGTTGTCCACCTCCTCACTGTAGCCTTCCATTAGTTCCCGCCAGGTGTAAAGGTTTCTACGCAGAGGCCGGTAGGGGAGACGCTCTGAAGTATTCAGGAGGTTCGCACCACGTTGCCGTAGGGAAAGCTCAGTCTCCAATGCCATTTTACAGCCAACAAAAAGGGTGGTATCGTCAACTTTGTAATTGTCCCAGTTGAACGTAAGCTCCGTTAGGTCAATATCCACCAGGGTTGTACTGGTGAGGTCTTTGGTACCCGACAGAACCCAATCGTCGTCGATGGTTCTGAGGATAGGACAGGAGATGTTGCCGAATTTTGTTGACATGTCTAGTTTTTAGGTTGTCTGGGCAGAGATAAGAGGAGGGCTCAGGATTGATTTGACGAAGCAGTGGACATCATAGTTTTGGATTTCGGACCAGTCAATAATTCATCAGTTTACGGTGTAGACGTAGAATTTGGGGCAAAAGTAACCGACGACCATCGTTTATGATAAGAAAATCGGCCGCTGCTTCTTTTTTGTCATCTGACCACTGGTTGTCGGCCCGTGCAGCAAAGGCTGCTTCATCGACGCCATCACGTTGCATGACCCTTTCCATGCGGACTTTTTCGGGAGCTCCTACTACGACGACGCCGTCAAAATAATCCTGCCGGCCGAGTTCCAGAACGATAGCGGCTTCATAAAGAGTGTAAGCAGAGGTTTGCCGCGCGCGCCAGGCGTCGGCATCTTGGTGGACGGCGGGGTGAACCAGGGCATTAAGCGTCGTCAGTGCTTCGTCATCCGAAAAAACCTGCTTGGCCAACCACTGCCGGTTCAGTCTTCCATCGACTGAGTAGGTTTCTTCCCCAAATTCGTCCTTCAGGGCCGCCATCAGAGAGTGATTCTCCTGCATTAATCGCTTGGCGGCCCGGTCGGCGTAGTACACGGGGATGTCCATTCTTTCGAATTGCTGACAGACGGTGGTTTTTCCTGAGCCTATGTTGCCGGTTACGGCGTAGTGTTTCGGCATGTTTAGACAATTGGTTTATTATGCTGTTGTGGCCAAAATACCAATAGTCCAACAGACCAAATAACCAATAGTCCAATTAACCCTACCTTGCCTGCTGATGAGACTAATCAGAAATATAGAATCCCTCGTTGCCTTCATCGGCAAAGCCGCCGGGATGCTGAACCTGCTCCTGATCGCGGTGATCGTGATTGATATAAGCCTACGTGCGCTGTTTTCCCTGACGGGGGCTTGGGTCATTGAGCTGGAATGGCACTTGTTTGCCGTCATTTTCTTGCTGGGCATTCCCTATGCGCTGCAGCAAGACCGGCACGTACGGGTAGACCTCTTCTACGAAAAATTCAGCAACGGGAATAAGCGTTTGGTCAATTTAGTAGGTACTTTGTTTTTCTTGCTGCCCTGGGCTATCGTATTGCTGATCACCGGTTGGCATTATGCTGCGGAAGCTTTCTCCAGCGGAGAAGGAAGCCCTAACCCAAACGGAATACCGTATTTCTTTCCCATTAAAGCAATGATTCCGCTTGCTGCTGGATTACTGATCCTGCAGGCGATTGCTACGGGGCTGACCGTGTATTTTGAACCCGACGGCATAGATTGGGACCTTCATGAAGACGAAGCGGAATAGATGAGCCTGGCCATTCTTGCAATCATCCTGTTTATCAGTATTTTCTTACTGGTGCTGTACGGTTACCCCGTTGCCTTTACCCTTGGTGGCTTGTCCTTGATTTATGCCTTTTGTTTTCTCGACCCTTCGGTGTTGACGCTGCTGCCCAACCGGGTAATGGGGGTGATGGACAACTCCGTACTACTGGCCGTGCCCCTCTTCGTCTTTATGGGCATCATGCTGGAGAAAAGCGGACTGGCGGAACGAATGCTCCATACCATGTCAGCCTTCTTCGGCCGGGTGCGGGGCGGTATGGCCGTTTCCGTCATTATCGTCGGTGCTCTGCTGGCGGCCTCCACGGGAATTGTTGGGGCCACGGTCATCACGATGGGGCTCATCAGTCTTCCGCCAATGCTGAAAAAGGGATACCCCGCTACCATTTCCACTGGCGTCATTGCTGCTTCCGGTACTTTAGGGCAGATCATCCCACCGTCGGTAGTCCTTGTATTACTGGGCAGCGTACTTGGCGTTTCGGTAGGTAAACTCTTTCACGCAGCGCTTATTCCCAGTATGTTGCTCGTGGGGGGCTACGTCGCCTACATCCTTATCCTCGGGTTGGTGAAGCCGAACTTATTTCCCCGGGGCAACGATGAAACGACTACCTGGGACAAAGCCTTCTTTATCGACCTCATCAGTAGTCTGGTTCTTCCGCTGTCCCTCATCGTTGCAGTACTGGGCTCCATCCTATGGGGGGTCGCTTCGCCTACGGAAGCTGCGGCCATTGGCGCCGCAGGCGCCATGCTGCTGACGCTCCTCCAGAAGAAACTCCACTGGTCGACCATCAAAGATGTCTGCCGGGACACAACCCACCTCACTTCCATGGTCTTCATGATTTTGCTGGGCGCTACCACTTTCAGCCTCGTTTTTCGGGAGCTTGGAGGCGATAAGTTTCTGCTCCAACTCATCGAAGCTGGCAACCTGACAGAATATCAATTCCTGGCCCTAGTGATGATTGTCGTCTTCATCGCCGGCTTTTTTATTGATTTCATCGAAATCGTCTTCATCATCGTCCCGGTCGTAACCCCCATTTTCATCGGCTACGGTACGGACTTGATCTGGCTGGGCATTCTACTTGGCATTAACCTGCAAACCAGCTTCCTTTCTCCACCCTTTGGCTTTGCGCTGTTTTACCTCAAGGGCGTTGCCCCTCCGGAGGTGAAGACAGTGCATCTATATAAGGGTATTGTGCCGTTTTTGGCTATTCAGGTTTTGTTGTTAATTTTGGTAGTGGCGTTTCCTGAATGGCTCGGAATAGTGGGGTAGTCAGTAGTGGGTAGTATTGCTGCATGGCTATGCTCGCAGAGCACTACCGACTACCAACTAATTCATCCGATTCCGCTTAACTAAATAAGCCTGTAACACCGTTCGGAACCCATCATTGATGTCTGCCTCCACGTAATCGATCTTGTACTGAAGGCACTTTAGCCTAAGGCGTTCTTTATAGGCTTTTACCTGTTCTACGTAGTATTCCTTCACCTGGTTCGGTTGCAGTTTTACGCGTTCGCCCGATTCCATGTCGATAAACTCGTAGGGGCGGTTGTCGAATTCAAAGTCGATTTCCTTCTTCTTGTCGACGGTATGGAACAGTACTACTTCGTGCTTGGCGTGCTTGAGGTGTTGCAGGGCGCTGAAGAGATCGTCTTCCTTCTCGGTGTCATCAAACATATCGCTGAAGATCACCACCAGGGACCGTCGGTGGATGCTGTCGGCGATTTGGTGGAGCGCGGTGGCGGCACCGGTTTTTACGTCTCGGGTAGGAGTTTCTACCAGTTGTTGGAGGTGGTTGAGTAGGAGCCGATAATGGGTAGTACTCGATTTGGGCCGGGTGTGTAGACCAACGGCAGTATCAAAAAAACTGAGTCCGAAGGCATCACGTTGTTTCATCAGCAGGTTCATCAGGCTGGCGGCAGCCAGTGCGGAGAAGCGGATTTTATTGACGTGGTCGTCAGAATTTTTAGTCACCTCCGGAAAAAACATCGAAGAACTGGTGTCGATCACGATCTGGCACCGCAGGTTCGTTTCTTCTTCGTAACGTTTGGTGTACATCTTGTCGGTACGGGCGAAGACTTTCCAGTCGATGTTTTTAGTCGGCTCACCAGGG
>JBGCFZ010000177.1:0-40244 GCA_045110355.1 Lewinella sp.
ATGCAACAGGACAAGAAAAACGAAGATCACCGGATCAACTTCACCTTGCTTGAAGCCCCGGGCCGCGCCCGGATCAACGAAACGGCAGATGTTGAACTGATCCGTAAGGCTATAGAATACTACAATGGCCTGGCCCTTTAAACCTTACTCCTTCTATACCCTTGCTCCTTTTACCTTCCTTTGCACCTGCGGCCCCGCCCTGTAGTGAAGGAGATAATAATTGAATCAGCGAATAATTGAATGGCTGCCGCTGTGGCTACTCACTGCGCTTCGCTTGTTCGCGATGAGTAGTGCCTAAGTAATAATCCTCCACGAGCGGTAGTGAGCATCGGTTCAGCTTGTAAGAGCTTTGCAACACAGGCCTGCGCTGTCGAAGGTCTGCCTGCGGCGGTTACTAATTCCATCATTCAACCATTCTCCCCATGTTGGAGGTTAAACAAATGTAAAGCAAGTCCCGATTCAATAGATTCCTTCCTCGGCGCGTTACCTTTGCAAGAAGAAAAAGCAAATACTATGATGCGTCAGCTACTCCTATTGTTTTGTCTGTTTTTTGTCGCCGTAGCCATGGCTCAGGAAACCCACGAGATCACCATCGAAATCGAGGGCTACGAACAGAATGTGCTAAGTTTGGCCAATAACGTGCTCGACAAGCAATACATCGTAGATACCGCCCGCAGAGACGAGCAGGGACGCTTCGTTTTTCGGAGCGATACCAACGCCTTACCAAAGGGGATTTATCTGGTGGTGCTGGCCCCCAACAACGACTACTTTCAAATGGTCATTGGTAACGATGATGACCAGAAATTTACGCTCAAAACACGTAAAGAAAAGCTTTCTGACGTGAAGGTAACCGGCAGTCGGGAGAATGAATTGTTTTTCAACTACCTGGGGTTTCTTGACCAGCAACAAGACCGCAGCGCGCCCACCCGTGCAGCCCTAAAGGACACGACGCTGACGGAAGAAGGGAAGGCTCCATTGATCGCCGAACTGGAAGCCATCAATAAGGAGGTAGAGGCCCATCAACAAGCACAGGTTCAGGAGCATCCAACCTCTTTTGTTGCCGCCATCATCAATGCCAATCGGCCCAACAACCCTCCTGCTTACGATGATATCACGAACGAAGATGACCGCAGGAATGCCCAGCTTGACTGGCTGCGGGAACATTACTTCGATCCGATCAACCTGAAGGACGACCGCTTATTGAGGACGCCTTTCCTTTTTTCCCGGATCAACTACTACGTTGATCGCCTGTACATTCAGCATCCCGATACCATCAGCAGAGCCATTGACTATGTGCTGGCCAAAATGGACCCTACTTCAGAGTTGTTCAAGTACTACGTGGTCCACTTTACCAATAAGGCTGCGAAGAGTGACATCGTAGGGATGGACGGGGTATACGTTCATATGATTGATAATTACTACCGTAACGGACGAGCTTACTGGTCGGACCCCGAACAGATGGCCACGATGATTGAGAATGCGGATAAGAACCGTCCGTTGCTGATCGGAAAGCAGGCACCTAATTTGCAGATGAGCCGCCGGGATGGAAGTCCGGTAAACTTATATGATCTTGAGGCTAAATACACGGTGCTCTACTTCTGGCAATTTGCTTGCCCTTCCTGTAAGAAGTCTACCCCGTACATGAAGGAGTTTTACGCCAAGTGGAAGTCCAAAGGTGTTGAGGTTTTTGCCGTCTGCACGAAGCAACGAGAACTGCCTAAATGCTGGGAGTACATCGACGACAACGAAATTGGCGAATGGCTTCACGCAACGGATAAATACCAGCGGTTTGCCCGTGACTACAATGTGATCTCTACGCCCTCCATTTTTGTGCTCGACGAGAATAAAAAGATCGTCTCCAAGCGTATTGGCGCTCAGCAGCTTGATGAATTATTGACCAACCTGGAGAAACAACGTGAGCTGCTCGAAGCCGAGGAGAAGTCGACTGGAAAGCGCTAAATAAATAATAAGCTGTAAGATGACTGAACCAACTGTCTTTAGCCCCCAGATGGGCGACGTGTATGGAATGATGATGGTTTGCGGTGCAGCTTTCATTTTACTGGTTTGGCTGGCGATCCGGCTGAATAAGAATAAACATCCCGACCCTCGACGGCGGGTGCTGATGCCCATGCTAAGTTACTTCATGGCGCTGCTGGCCCTGATGGCTTTCCTGGGCTCTTTCTGGTCGCTGTTTAAATATCCTACGCTGGAGATCACGGCCACCCAGATGATCATTGACGGAGCAGCCAATCCGCTGCCAACTCAGTCCAACGTAAGGTTGGAAAATTATGAATCTTCCGGCCTTGGGCCGTCCACCAGAGTCCTTCTGGTGCAAACCAAGGACCGGAAAACCTGGGCGTTCCCTGATGATCGTTATCCGGTCAACGAGATCATGCAGCGGTTGCGGCCCGAGAAGCAGTAGGTAATACTGGTAGTTTTTTAGGTGGAAGCATTCGAGAGTTTGTTGTGGGCTCTACTAAAATGATAAGAGCGCCGCAGAATGGTATCCGGGGTAGATACTTTATCGTCAGGAGGACATCATCAATAACCGAGACGCTCAGCTGGCAAAGGCGCTGGAGCTTTTGAACATTAAGCCGGAGGGGCTGGATTGACCATTCTAACCTTGGACAATTGAGATGGTGTTCGTTTACGGCGCGAACACGGTCCATCCGTGTAGCAGTTAAGGTGGGCGCGGCCGCAGGTGCAAGGAAAGGTAACGGGGCTAAGGTTAGACGCTAAACGCCGGAACAAACATAAAGTCTGCCGCTTAACCCCTACCTTTCGAGCAGAATGAAATTTTGCTCCAGTTGTGGTTCCGACAAGATTGCCTTAAGCATTCCTGCAGGGGATAACCGACCTCGGTTTGTTTGCCCGAACTGCGAAACCATCCATTACCAAAACCCAAACATTGTAGCGGGTTGCCTGCCCGTGTGGGAAGATAAAGTACTGCTTTGTCGTCGGGCCATCGAGCCGCGACACGGCTTTTGGAATGTCCCCAGTGGCTACCTGGAAAACGGTGAGTCGGTGGAAGAGGGTGCCATGCGGGAGGTGTGGGAGGAGGCCGAAGCCAAGGTAGAAATCGATTACCTCATTACCCTTTATAACCTACCTAAAATCAATCAGATTTACCTTCAGTTCGTTGGCACGCTGGTGGGAGGCAAATTTGGGGTAGGGGAGGAAAGCCTGGAATGCGCCCTGTTTACCGAAAAGACCGTCCCGTGGGAGGAGATGGCCTTTACCTCTTCTGTGTTTACATTGAAAAGGTATTTTGCGAATAAGCGGGCTGGAAAGAAAAACTTGCACCGGGCTTCCTATCCTACGCTTTGATCGTTTACCGTAGTAGACGGCATGTCTTGGAGAAGTCACTCCCGATCTAACATCGGTAATGCCCGACGCAAGTCTTCTGGCGTGTCGATCCCAACGGAAGGTAAATCCGTTAGCCCTACGAAGATGGAATACCCTGCTGCCAACCACCTCAGTTGTTCCAACGACTCCAGTTGTTCCAGCTCACCTTTAGGTAAGGTGGTCAGTTCGGGTAAAAGGGCTGCACGATAAGCATAAAGCCCAAGATGCTGCAAATGTTTGCCCTCCAGAATCCATTGGCCAATCGGAATGTCTCGTAAAAACGGAATGGCGTGTCGACTAAAATATAATGCCCGTCTGCCTTCGTCCCGAACTACTTTGACAACGTTGGGGGAGAGCAACGAACGTTCATCTGATATGCGATGCGCCAGGGTGGTAATCTCAATTGTGGGGTCGGAGAACGGCGTTACCACCGCCGCAATCTGCTCCGGGTCAATGAAAGGCTCATCTCCCTGTACATTAACGATGATCGTCGCATCCGGGAAACCTGCAGCGACCTCCGCTACCCGGTCGGTTCCGCTGGGATGATCCGAACGTGTCATCACTGCTTTACCACCAAAACCTTGTACGTGGTCAAGAATCCGCTGATCATCGGTGGCAACGACAACGTCGTCAATAACGGCAGCTGAGCTTACGCGTTCGTACACCCGTTGGATCATGGTCTTGCCAGCCATGTCGGCCAGGGGCTTACCAGGGAAACGGGTGCTGGCGTAGCGGGCGGGAATAATGGCTAGGGTCATGGATTGATAGATTGATAGACGTAATATATTTATGGGCTACTGCAAGGAGATGCTCACTTTGTTCGTTCGGCTCCTATATCGATTGATGGTCTGGTAAATTGATGTATGTAAAAGGTTTATAGGCTACCGTAAGGCGATGCTAACTTAGTTTGAATCGCCGTTGATTTAGTAATCGAGCGGAGCGAGCAGCCCTTTGCGGTAGCCTATCAATCTATCAATCTACAAAACAATCAATCTAATACCCAAGTATCTTCAACATAGACTCCGCCGTCTGCTTAGGAGCCAGTAACCGGTCGGTCAGGTTACCTTCATCGTCAATATCAATGATGATGTGCTGGGGACTGGGAATCATACAGTGTTTGATCCCGCCATAGCCGGAGATGTTATCTTGGTAAGCCCCGGTATGGAAAAACCCGAGATAGAGGGGTTCTTCGTCATCGGGCTTATTCGTGGGAAGATAGACTTGGCTTTCGTGGATTTCGCTGTTGTAATAATCGGAGTTGTCACAACTGAGTCCACCGATGTTAACCCTTCGGTAATCGTTGTGCCATTTATTGACGGGAAGAAGGATGAAGCGCTCGCCGATGCCCCAGGCATCGGGTAAGGTAGTCATCAGCGAGTTGTCGATCATGTACCACATCTCACTGTCGTTCTGCTGCTTTTGGGCCAGTACGGAGAAGATGGTCGCGCCGGATTCCCCCACCGTGTACTTACCAAATTCAGTGAAAATGTCCGGTTCTGGTACCTCGAGTTCTTCACAGGCTTCAAGAATGTTGGAGACAATTTCACGGACCATGTACTTATAGTCGAACTCGAAGCCAAGGCTGTTCCGAATGGGCATACCACCACCGATGTTCAGGGCATGAAGTTGCTCGCTTTCCTGTTTGAGGTGGCCGTATAAACGCACGGCTTTTTTGAGCTCCCCCCAGTAGTAGAGGCTGTCCTTAATCCCGGTATCGACAAAGAAGTGCAGCATGTGCAATTCCAGTTTAGGGTGGTCTTTGATACGTTCCCGAAAAAGGGGCAACACTTCGGCTTCTCGTAGCCCCAACCTACTGGTGTAAAACTCGAAATTTGGTTCTTCCTGGGTGGCTAACCGGATACCGATTTTAGCGATGCCTTTTACGTGCACTTCGTAGTAATCCAGCTCGTGGGTATTGTCAACAACTGCGATGACATTTTCGAAACCGTCGTTCATCAGCCCGACAATACCCTCCAGGTAATCTTCGGGTTTGAAACCATTACAGACAATGAAAACCTTTTTATCGATCTTACCCTGAGCGAACAGGGTCCGGATGAGGTTGACGTCGTAGGCCGAACTGATCTCCAACTGCACATCGTGGTCCAGTGCTTCTCCAACTACGTGGGCAAAGTGGCTGCTTTTAGTACAATAACAATAGTGGTATGTACCGCTGTATCCCTGGCTGCGCATGGCCCGACGGAATAAGTTTCGGGCCTCTTTGATCTTTCTTCCAATACTGGGAAGGTAGGTCAGTTTAAGGGGCGTTCCATACTTCTTGATCAGTTGGATCAAGGGTATATTGTTGAAAGTCAGGTATCCGTTTTTTAGGTCAAAACCGTTCTGCGGAAAGTAGAAAGTCTGATCGATAAGATCAAAGTACTTGTTGGCCACTGGCGGGAATATTTTAGCGCCGCGAAGATAATCGTTCGGCTACGAGATTGGCCGAATTATTTTCAATCTCCTTAAGTTCAATACACCTTGGGCGCGGCCGCAGGTGCAAGGAAGTGTTGAATGTAGCAGACGTGGCAACTAAGAGTAAAACACTTGTGACACTTTACGCTCAAAGCAGCGGCAGGAGATAAGCTACGGAGAAGTGCTACCGTTTTTTCCCGTCCTTCAAGGGCAAACGTTCCCCCAGCAGGCTGCCGCGCAACATTTCTCCGTTTTCAATAAGCAGTACTTCGCCCATGGACCCGAATTTTATGCTGGAATCAACGGCAATTACCTTCCCATTAAAGAAGCTCTTCACGGCGTCAAAAGAAGTATGGCCCACGATCATGTGTTTAGCTTTTACCTTCTTCAGTATTTTAGTGATGTCCCTTTCTTCAAACTCCCGGTCTAGAAAGTAACCTCGATACCAAAGTGGCCCTCCCGAACCATGCAGGAGTGCTAGCTCTGCGGAGTCATGAACCATAAGCCCGCTTTTCTCGCCAATCAGGTATTTGTGGTACACATCATTGATGCGTTTTAGGTCCCCTACTTCGTCCAGTAATTCCTTACTGAAACCACCGTGCACGAAGACCATGTCATTGATCCGGACGGAAAGGGGCAGGGACCTCAGCCACTGGCCCAAATAAGACGACGCTCCAAAGAGCTGCTGATAGGGTGTCTTAAATAAGGCACCCGTGATGAGGTATCGCTTGTGGATGTAGCGGATGTCTCCTTCCATGATCATGGTTTCATGGTTGCCAAGTAAGAAGTGGACACGGCCACCCGCTGCGGCAGCTTCCCGTTGTAGATTGTAGATGAACCATAAGGTTTCGGTCACCTGATCACCCCGGTCAAAAATGTCACCAACTACTACAAAGTGGCCGTCCCCAAAAGACCACCTATGCTCCTCATCGATGATGTTATGAGATTGGAGGAGTTTAATGGCTACGTCATATTGTCCGTGAATATCACTAACCACCGCCAGCTTTTCGACCCCTTCGAATACCACTTTTCGGTTGCGGCGGAAAACGGTGTCGGGAGTTATGGTCTCTGGTCTAAAGCCATGAAATACCGGAAGTTTGTCTGCATCTACCTCCGACCACGCCACCTTTTCGCAGTATCGATCTTCGGGCCAGGCCCATTTGGCAATGAGCTCGTCTGACTCATCATAGATCAGGTATGGGCCGTCAGCCTGTGGAGGATCCGTGTCTGCCTGACTAAAAGATAGGCCGGGGAAAAGAAGGGCGAGTAGTAAGAGTAGTTTTTTCAAGATCGACGGAGTAGCTGTTGGAAATTGCTTATTCAACGTTGTACCTACGTTAACTGTTTGTTATCACCCTGCTTCTTATCCGTTAAGCTTGCACCTGCGACCCCGCCAAATTGGACGTAAAAACGGGCATGTTTTTTTGAGATAGTGAGCGTTCTTGCAATTAATCTGCATGTATTCGATTTTAAATTCTAAAATAGTCGTTGTTTGTAAAATAATGATTGGCTCAAAACTATAAAATTAAAATAATATGCTTTCTTGTCTTTAACTTGATTTTGAAGTTAAGCTTAGGCATCGGAAAAGAGATTAAAGCCGGTGGTTTAAAATCGGGCATAGACGAATTTCTACTTCTATCTTGGCGATTCAACTACATCTGTCCAGGGTTCTCACCACATTTTATACGCCGGGACCAGATTTCTAACCAAATAGAACTACTTCCTAACGCCTCACTGGCTTTTATAGAGTAGAACTATGCGTTACGCAGCTGATACGCCAAAACCACAAGGATTATACACAGAGCATCTTGAATCCGATGCTTGTGGAACTGGTTTTATTGCCAATCTAAACGGAGATCCGTCCCACAAGCTGGTTACGGATGCCCTGGAAATGCTCATTAATATGGAGCACCGCGGTGCTTGTGGATGTGAGCCCAACAGTGGTGATGGTGCAGGTATCCTCGTACAGGTTCCTCATGAATTCTTTAAGCGGAAGCTTTATGAAAAAGGAAAAGAGCTGCCCGAGAAAGGGAAGTATGGTGTCGGGATGATGTTCCTCCCTGAGGAGAAACAGCTACTGTCACGCTGCTTGTATCTTTTTGAAGATTATGCGGACGAGATGGGCTTCGACCTGATTCATTACCGCAAAGTGCCTACTGACCATGAAGAGCTGGGCCCAACCACCAAAAGCGTAGAGCCTCGTTTCCAGCAGGTGTTCGTTAAGCCCCGGGAAGAAATGGACCCAAAGGCACTGGAGCGGAAGCTGTTTGTGTTGCGGAAGTACGCCACCCACAAGATTCATACGACCTACCCGGAAACCAGAGACCAATTTTACCTCGCCAGCTTTAGCTATAAGACCATTGTTTATAAAGGACAATTGACCACCTGGCAGCTTCCTGGTTACTACAACGATTTACAAAGCGCTGATTTCAAATCTGCCATCGCACTGATTCACAGCCGTTTTTCAACCAATACGGTGCCTAAGTGGAAGCTGGCGCAGCCTTTCAGAATGATCGCTCATAACGGAGAGATCAATACCATCCAGGGGAACGTAAATTGGTGGAAGTCCAAGGAAACCCTGATTCGGGAGACGGCTCACTTCACGGAAGACGAACTTGATAAGATTTACCCGGTTTGCGGAACGGGCTTATCTGATTCTGCTAATTTCGACAATGTGCTGGAGTTTCTGACGCTGAATGGTGTGAGTATTCCGCATGCCCTGATGATGATGGTTCCGGAAGCCTGGCAGCACGATGAGATGATGCCGGATTACAAAAGAGCTTTTTACGAATACACCAAAGGTTTGATGGAGCCGTGGGACGGCCCCGCTTCTATTTGTTTCACGGATGGCATCCTGGTTGGAGCCACGCTTGATCGTAATGGCCTGCGGCCCAGCCGCTGGTGCCTGACCGAAGACAACGTCCTTATTGTCGCCAGTGAAGCTGGCGCATTACCCGTCGACCAATCCACTGTAGTCCAGAAAGGACGTTTACAACCCGGCCGCATCCTCGTAGCCGACCTTGAAGAACACCGTATTATCGGTGACGAGGAATTAAAGGAAACCATCTGTAAAAGACTGCCGTATCGCGAATGGTTGGACGAGCACCGTATCGGTCTGGCTGACCTGCCACTTCGCCGTAGAGCTGGCGTAAGCATGGATCCCACCACGTTGTTCCAACGTCTGCAGTTGTTTGGCTACACGAAGGAAGACCTTAACTTCCTGCTGGAACCAATGATCAAGGGAAAGAAAGATCCCATTGGTTCGATGGGGGCAGACACCCCGCTGGCGGCACTCAGCCTACAAAGCCAACACCTGGCCAACTACTTCAAACAACTCTTTGCCCAGGTAACCAACCCTCCGATCGACCCGATCAGGGAACGCAGTGTGATGTCGCTCTACGCCATGTTAGGCAGTACGGATAACATCACCGACGTAAAGCCGGGTAACGCAAAGAATATTCACCTCGATTCACCGGTACTTACCAACGATGAGCTGGCAAAAATTAAAGAGATTCACCACCCGGACTTCCGGGCAGGGGTAATTCGTTCCGTCTTTAAAGCGGATGGCCAGGAAGGCCGCCTGAGTGCAGCCATTGAACACATCAAAGCGCAAGCAGAAAGCCTCGTGCGGAGTGGCTACAACATCCTGATCATTAGTGACCGGATGGCGGATAGTTTCATCGCTCCGGTCCCAAGCTTATTGGCCACTGGTGCGGTGCATCATCACTTGGTGGAGCTGGGTTTACGTGCTAAGACCAGCCTGGTCATTGAGGCTGGAGACGTGCGGGAAACCCACCATTTCGCTACGCTGATTGGCTATGGAGCCAGTGCGATTAACCCGTACCTCACATACGCTGCATTGTCTGATCTGCACTCTTCCAACGTTTTCGAAGAGGTGAAGCTTGAACGGTCCGAAGTGCTTTCCATTTACCGCAAGGCAATTGGAAAGGGCTTGCTCAAGATCATGTCTAAGATTGGTATCTCTACGCTGCAGTCTTATCAGGGAGCGCAAATTTTTGAGGTACTTGGCCTCAACCACAAAGTGGTGGATGAGTGCTTCCGTGGTTCGATCAGTCGCATTGAAGGAATGGGCTACGACGGAATTGCCCGAGAGGTACTGGTACGTCAGAAACTGGCCTATCCTGAAAAGGCTGTCCCTAACCCTCAGCTAGAAGTCGGGGGGGTATTTCAGTGGAAACGCCGGGGGGAAGCCCACATGTTCAATCCTAAAAGCATCCATTACCTCCAAATCGCTGCCCGGAAAAACGATGAAGAGGCCTATGACAAGTACAAAGAAGAAATCAACAGCCAGACGGAAAAAGCACTGACCTTACGTGGTCTGCTGGCTTTCCGGAAAGGAGACCCAATTCCATTGGAAGAGGTTGAGCCAGCTGAAGAAATCATGAAGCGCTTTGCTACGGGAGCGATGTCTTTCGGTTCCATCAGCTGGGAAGCGCATACGACGTTGGCCATTGCGATGAACAAAATTGGCGCGCGTTCCAACTCCGGAGAGGGTGGGGAAGATCCTATCCGTTTTGAGGTGGATGAAAATGGCAATAACATGCGTTCGGCCATCAAGCAAGTGGCTTCGGGACGTTTTGGGGTAACCAGTTATTACCTGACCAACGCTGATGAGCTTCAAATAAAAATGGCCCAGGGGGCCAAGCCGGGAGAAGGTGGCCAATTGCCCGGTCATAAAGTGGATGATTGGATTGGTAGGGTGCGTAACTCTACGCCGGGGGTTGACTTGATCTCCCCGCCACCGCATCACGACATCTATTCTATTGAAGACCTGGCACAGTTGATCTTTGACCTTAAGAACGCCAACCGCCGGGCAAGAATCAACGTCAAGTTGGTTTCCAAGGCCGGTGTAGGCATCATCGCCTCAGGGGTAGCTAAGGCTAAGGCCGATGCTATTCTGATTTCTGGCCATGATGGGGGAACGGGCGCCAGCCCGTTGTCAAGTATCCGACACGCTGGTCTGCCGTGGGAACTGGGCCTGGCGGAAACGCATCAAACCCTGGTCAGAAATAAACTGCGCGATCGGGTGGTCGTTCAAACCGACGGCCAGATTAGAACCGGCCGCGACCTGGTCATTGCCACGCTGCTGGGGGCAGAAGAATATGGCGTTGCTACGGCCGCCTTGGTTGTTGAAGGTTGTATCATGATGCGGAAGTGTCATGTCAATACCTGTCCGGTTGGCATTGCCACCCAAAACCCTGATCTACGGGCCAGGTTTACCGGAGACCCTGAGCACGTCATCAATTTCTTCCGCTTCCTGGCGGAAGACATGCGTAGCATTATGGCCGAGTTAGGGTTCCGTACCGTGAATGAAATGGTCGGTAAGGTGGAGCACCTGAAAACCAACAAGGATGCAGAGCACTGGAAGTATAAAGCACTTGATCTCAGTCCAATCTTATGGAAGGAAACGGCGGATGAATCCGTTGGCCTATATAATTCTACCGTTCAGGATCATGGCCTCAAGGATGTGCTGGATCGTCGACTAATGGAAGCGGCAAAACCAGCCCTTGAGCATATGGAAATGGTCACCACCAACTTCCCGATCAAAAATACAGATCGTGCGGTGGGGACGATGCTCTCCAACGAAATAAGTCGTCGTTTCCACGGCGAAGGCCTGCCGGATGGTGCCATCAAGTTCCGCTTCCGTGGTTCGGCGGGGCAAAGCTTTGGTGCCTTCGGTGCCAAGGGAATTGAGTTCTTGCTGGAGGGGGAATCCAACGATTACTTTGGCAAAGGCCTGAGCGGTGGCCGGCTGATTGTGGTCCCAGACCGGATATCCAAGTTCGATCCGCACGAGAACATCATCATCGGTAACGTTGCCTTCTACGGTGCTACCTCCGGCGAAGCCTACATCAAGGGGACTGCCGGCGAACGGTTCTGCGTCAGAAACTCTGGTGTCAAGACAGTAGTTGAAGGCGTCGGTGATCATGGTTGCGAATACATGACCGGTGGCCTGGCCGTTATTTTAGGCGAAACGGGTAAGAATTTCGGTGCCGGAATGTCGGGCGGAATGGCCTACATCTATGATCCGAAGAAAAGCCTCCCGGCGAAGTTGAATGGGGATATGGCCGACATCGAAGCCCTGGAGGATTTTGATAAAGACCTGCTTCATCAGATGGTACGTAACCACTTTACTTACACCAGCTCGAAAACGGCACTTGATCTGCTTAATGATTGGGACAACGCACTCGGTCATTTCATCAAAGTGATGCCGCGTGACTATAAGCGCGTGCTGAAAGAGAAGGAAATGCTTCCTAACCTTTCGGTGAAAACGGCCGAGCTGGTTTAGTAGCAAATCCCCTTCCAACCCTCCCCATGAGGGAGGGCTTTTTAAAACGCTTCGTGTTTTCGAAGAGCTCCTTAAACCTTCGAAACTCCAATAGTTAATATCGATCGTAGCCAGCAGGCCACGCAAAAAAATACAACCATGGCAGACCCCAAAGGCTTCCTGAACGAAACAAGAGAACTCCCCGCTAAACGCCCCGTTGAGGTGCGCGTCAATGACTGGAAGGAGTTGTATGAACCGATGGCTGAGGAAAAGACCCTCAAACAAGCCAGTCGGTGTATGGATTGTGGCGTACCATTTTGCCACAGTGAATGCCCTTTGGGTAATATTATCCCTGAATTTAACGACGCCGTTTACCAGCAAGACTGGCAAGTGGCATGGCGGATCCTGAGCGAAACCAATAATTTTCCAGAGTTCACAGGCCGCATTTGCCCGGCACCGTGCGAAGCGGCCTGTGTTTTAGGAATTAACCAGCCGGCAGTTACCATTGAGCATATTGAAAAAAGTATAGCTGAGGAAGCATTTGCCCGGGGCTATGCCCGGCCTAACCCACCCAGTAATCGGACGGGGAAGAAAGTCGCCGTCGTTGGTTCTGGCCCGGCAGGGCTGGCCGCTGCTGCGCAGTTGAATAAAGCGGGGCACAACGTTATCGTTTACGAACGCAACACCAGGGTTGGAGGCCTACTTAGGTATGGAATCCCTGATTTCAAATTGGAAAAGAACGTCATTGACCGGCGCGTTGAACTGATGGAAGCAGAAGGCATCAGTTTTGAGGTCAATGCAGAAGTGGGAGGCAACGTAGATGCCAAGCAGTTGGTACGGAACAACGATGCGGTTGTACTGGCTGGCGGGTCCACCATTCCGCGCGACCTTAAGTTGCCAGGCCGTGAGCTGGACGGGGTCTATTTCGCCATGGAATTCCTGGACCAGAACAATAAGCGAGTAGCGGGGGATGACCTCACCAGCTTCAAGCAAATCCACGCCGAAGGATGTGACGTTGTCGTAATTGGTGGCGGAGATACCGGAGCGGATTGCGTAGGAACAAGCAACCGGCACGGTGCGAAATCCGTCACCCAAATTGAATTAATGGGGAAACCCGGAGCAGTTGCTGGTCCGGATACCTGGCCAAACTGGCCCATGATTCTCCGAACCAGTACCAGCCATGAAGAAGGTTGTGAACGGGAATGGGCGGTTTTGACGGAGAAGTTCCTTGGTGATGAAAATGGCAAGCTTCGGGCCATTCAGACGGTGAACATCCGGTGGGGGAAGGATGCTTCCGGTCGCAATACCTTCGTGAAAATTGAAGACTCTGAGCGGGAAATACCCTGCCAACTGCTGCTCATCGCCGCAGGCTTTGTCCATCCCCAACATGAAGGCTTACTGGCTAAACTCAGTGTAGGGCTCGACGCCCGGGGCAACGTAGCTGCTAACCCAGAACACAATTACCAGACCAGTGTACCCAAAGTCTTCGCTGCAGGTGATATGCGCCGGGGACAAAGCCTCGTCGTTTGGGCTATCTCCGAAGGCCGGGAATGCGCCCGCTCCGTTGACGCTTTCCTAAGTGAAGATGGAACCTCTCTGCTGGAAAGTAAGGATGGTGGGCAGTTGGCTTTGCAGGTATAGTTGAATAGTTCAAAGTTCAATAGTTCATAGTACCTTGATCGCCTATGAAATATTGAACTTTGAACTAACAGACTAATAAACCATGCGCCCACCAATCTGCACTATCTGTAACCAACGTTTTTCGCCATCTGCCGCTGATGCCGGACTGATTTATTTTGCTGAGTCGGATTCAGATAAAGCGTTTAACGAACGATTTAAGCAACGTCGCCTCGTTGGCCATAAACGGGGGCAAGAGTGGTTTTGCGCAACCCATTATGCAGATGCCCTGGCGAATAAACACCTCACCGCCGCAGCGTACAAAAAACTGGTTAAAAGCCGGTTTCGGCTTATTCAACCCTACACGGAAGATTGGGTGAAAGCCTTTGTCGAGATTTCCGAAGTTCTTGAAATGGCAACTAAGGGCCTCGGTGTCATCGTCCATCACGTGGGCAGCACCGCCGTCCCGGGCCTGGGGGCAAAGCCGATCATTGATATTGATATCGAGTTGCCGGAGACCGAAGCATTTGCGGCGGTGACTACAGCACTCGAGGGGTTGGAGTATACCCATGTCGGCGACTATGGGATTCCGAAACGCGAGACTTTTAAGCGGAAAGGGTGGCATAAAGACCACCCGGTTTTAGATCGTATCAGCCATCATTTGTACGTGTGCCCGCCAGACAGTCCGGAACTACGACGGCACCTTGCTTTCCGGAATTACCTCCGGGAACACGCCTGGGCGAGGGAGGAATATGAAGCCATAAAGCAGGAAATCGCCAGTATCACTAAGCAGAATAAGAAGGCCTACGCGGAGCTGAAGGAAACTCGTGCGCGTGCTTTTGTCGAGCGAATTCTGGATAAGGCAGGGTAGGGTATTGATGTTTGTATCCGTGGATATTTACGGTATACCACAGTTGACCGAATTGCTCCATTAACCAATTTTGCACCTGCGGCCGCGCCTGAACGGAAGGAGAAGAATCAGGCGCGATCGCAGGTGCAATAAAGGTTAAAAGGCAAGGTGATCTCCCAATTATGTCGCTTTAACACTTTGTGCCGTAACACCTAGCCCCTCAACATCATAAAAGCGTATTCCCGACCATCCGATCTGGTGGCCGGTTCATCCCAAATTCGCTTTTTATGAAAACCAATTTTACCTGCTTACTTCTTCTTTTTGTCACCTCCATTTCCTTCGCCCAAAATGATATCTGCGGCATTGATCTTCGTTCCGGTACCCGTGTTGGTGCCTATGCAACGGGGGAAAAGGTTTTCGTCGACTTTGAATATACCATTGATGAGCCTGGTGGCGCCCGTATTTTTGTCCGCCCCTTCACCGATGGGGCATTGACTCCAGGCTACGGTGCAAGCGGTTCTCCGCTTTATACTGGTACGGGCACTTCCGAATCGAACTTCACGATTAATACAGCTGGGCCAACGGTAGAGGAACTGCGTTTCCTGGTGACCAATGCCGACCAGTCCGAAACACTCCGGGAATTTTACGTGCCCGTTCACTACGAATTCTATGAAAATGGCGTCCACGATTTTGCCTTCTCCGCCGATCAGGAAATTGCTTCCTTTTTACTTGGAGAGCCTGTGGAAATATCCTTTGACTACGATATTCGGCACAGTGGCGGTGCCCGTATTTTTATTCGCCCATTTACCGATGGAGCACTAACGCCGGGCTATAGCGCCAGTGGATCCATTTTGTTTGATGGAACGGGAAACCAGACGGTGAACTTCCGAATCAATAGCGGCATCAATGTCCGCGTTGACTCATTACGGATCACCGTCCTGAACGACGATCAGAGCGAGCTGCTTCAGGAATTCTATATCCCCGTTAACTGGTACTGGAGTACGGTGAAAGTGACCGGCGTAAAGATGCTCGGTAGTCCCTTCGCTCCGAACGGCGAAAACCGGACCGTCGAATTTGACTATGCCACCTCCGAAACATCAGGTGTACGGATATTTCCGCGCCCGTTTACTAACGGAGGCCTGACCCCCGGCTACGGAGCATGTGGTTCCGGTGTGTACATGGGAACGGGTGACAGTGATTGTGGCTTCACCATTAATGCCAATAATCAGCGGGTAGATCATATTCGTTTCATGGCGGTCAACCCCGACCAATCCGAAACCTTACTCGAGATTTACTATCCAACCAATCTCTACTTTGGTAAACTTCAGTTGCAGGACCTGGTCATGTGCCCACCCAGCCCCGCCCGCCTGCCTAATGGGGAACGGGTAAATTCCTACTATTCGATCAACAATCTGGCTGGCACCAACAGTAGGTCGTTCTTCCGGCCATTTACGGAGGGTGGACTCACCCCCGGATATGGAGCCAGTGGTTCTTCTTCTTATGGCACTGGGGCCACGGTCGTCGAGGATTTCTTTACCATCAATAGTGGGGATGTGCTCGTAGACCAGGTCCGTTTCAAGATCACGAATGAGGACCAATCTACCGACCTCGCTGAATTCTTTTATGCGACTGATTACACTTTCGGTGCTCCAATGACGACTTCCACTGCCTCTCCTCTGGCTCATCAACGGGTGAATTGGAAAGTATTCCCGAACCCCATGACGGACCATGGCCAGCTGTCCATTACTCCCGCGAATGCTCACACGGTGGATGTTCGTTTAATTGATATGTTAGGCCGCCAGTTGATGACCTGGCCCACTCAGCAACTCTCGGCTGGTGTAGAAACCCGACTCGATCTTGACCGTAATGCCATGAATTTACCCACCGGTACTTACTTCCTTCATCTGCGTGGAGAGGATTACGTAGTTGTTGAAACGGTGGTGGTACAATAGTAATTAAACAAAAGCCCCGCTGATCCAAAGATCAGCGGGGCTCAAAATTATATTCATGGAATGGAGGAAGTGATCCTCTATTTCTTCACACTGTCAACCACCGCCTTGAAAGCTTCCGGGTGGTTCATCGCCAGGTCAGCGAGAACTTTACGGTTGAGGCCAACACCTGCTTCGGTGAGGGCGTGCATCAGGCGGCTGTAAGTGGTGCCGTTCTGACGAGCGGCGGCGTTGATACGCGCAATCCAGAGGCGGCGGAAAACGCGCTTCTTGTTACGACGGTCACGGTAGGCGTAACCCCAACCTTTTTCAACGGCGTTCTTGGCTACGGTGTAGACCTTGGAACGTGCGCCAAAGTATCCTTTGGCGGCTTTTAGGTAGCGCTTGCGGCGCGCGCGGCTTGCAACCGCATTTACTGAACGTGGCATATAGCTCTGTTTTTGTACAGTACGGAGACCGATTGGTTCTTTAGGCCCGTACTCTCGTGGAAAATAGAGATTCCTCGCTGGGAATTTCTTGGGGTGGGAGGGTATCCCTTACTTACACAGAAGACGCTTGATCCGCTTCTCGTCAGCAACAGAAACCATGGCACCGTCACGAAGACGAAGCTTGGCTTTGTTGGACTTGTTGCGCATCATGTGCGACGTGTAAGCCTGGAAACGCTTCACTTTACCAGTTCCGGTAAGCTTAAAGCGTTTTTTTGCACTGCTGTGCGTTTTCATCTTGGGCATAACACAAGTTTTTTAATAAGGAGCGCAAAGGTACGCAGACCTAGGTTCTTTACCAAACAAAATTTCGATGTTGTTCACTCCAGGCCTGGTTGTTTGATGCTATCCGGACATTCTTCATGGAGCTTTATGATTTGGTAAACAACCCGTTTGGCTTTGTAGTAGTGCTTGTGGCGCGGCCGCAGGTGCAAAGAGAAAGGTGTTGAAGCAGGGGAGGGGCTAAAGATTTGGTTTGAACCAGCTGTATTGATGACGCCGTAGGCGTCGACCTTTTAATTGCCCCGGGTGAAAGGCTGCGCAGGGGGCTTTTACCCGGGGCTTTGGTGAGGGGGCTTGCTTTTAGCGGCGCAGCGCGCCGCCCCCCGCTCCATAAAAAACACACTTTGCACCCGCGTCCGCGCCCTCCTTCCCCTCAATTAAGCCAGCGTCCGGCTTCCTGAAGACTTTTATTATATTTGTTCAGTCCGTTTCAACTACTAACCCACCACACTCACTGAAAACCTAATGGAAAAATTCACGGAAGAAGAAATCCAAGGGAAACGCTCAATGGTGGAGGATATTCAAGAAAAGCCAGCAGAATACACGAAAAAGCAAGCATCTACTGGTAGCGCAACGGCTGAATATGAAAACGTTCAGACCGAAATTCCTAAAGAGAAAGGACTGCGGGCATGGCTTACCCGCAATGCCGTCGCGTGTTGTACCATCTTTATTGGCTTTTTTTCGGTGCTGTATTTATCTACCTGGGTAGCAGTTGGCCATCTAACCGAGTTTTTCGCGGTACCACTGGCATGTGCTCTGATTTCCATTCCACTTATCCTGATCAGGACGGATCATTGGATAATGGGTCTGGCGGGCTGGTTCGGAGCTTTGAGCGGACCATTTATCATCCTACTGGAGCTGGTCGGCATCACCTCTCAAAACGGAAGAGATGGAAGTTTTTTCACGTATTTGGTAAGTGTGTACTTTTTGGACGCCATCATTTTGGGCGTGATGGCCCGAAAAGGAGCCGTTAGAAATCGTTTAGTCGTTCCGCAATGGGAGCAGAAGATACGTGCCTGGGCTTCGCGTAACGTAGTGGCGTTTTGTAATGTTTTTATCGCTTCTTTTTTAGTTGTCTATTGCTCTTGGTTTTTTGTAGGTGCTGAACAGCAATTGAATCGCTCCTTAGCGCTAATAGTTTTTGGGGTAGCATTCATTTTACTATTCCTGGGTTCGATTCCGTTGATATTGTCAAAAAAAGGAGGGTTGATGACCGTAAATTCTGGATGGTTAGGTATCCTTTATGTCCCGTATAATTTCATAGTTGCTATTGTGTTAGCTACAAGTGCTGATGAACTTATTTTCGGATGGCTGGGATTTATCTCGTGCAATAGTATTTATACTTTAATCGCCGTAGTCTTAGCTTTTTTCGGAAGGAGAAAAGCCAAAAAAGAGCTTTCTTAGCGCTCCAGCTCCCAAATAGTCCACCACTTCATCCCATCCAGCCAGTCCTTTAGTCCCAGCTGATCCGCCCACAATGGCCGGGTGGTGTACACCAGCTTCGCCCCCGCAGGTGGTTCTGCCACCTTCGCGTGCCGGGAGTACAAACAGACGGGTGTCGCGCATTCCGGCCATTCTTTCCTGCTTTCCGTATGATAGATCGTCACCTTCCCCGGCCGCTGGTAAAAGTGCATGGTCAGGTTGGCGTAGGTATAGATGTGTTTGTTGTCGGCAAACAGTGTGACGGGCTCGGTGTAGTTGTCGTAGACGTATTTGTTGACCTTCACTTCACTGATCATGGGCCGGACCAACACGGTGGCCAGGATCAACAGGTTCATGCCCCACAGTACTTTAATGCTGCGGTTGATCCACTTTCTGTCCAAGAAGCCTTCGCCATAGCGTTGTCGCAAGGCAACAACCCCAGCCATAATCATCACCGGTAAGTAGGGTAGGAGCGGGAAGAGAAAACGCGCGTCCTTCCGCGACAGCAGGAAGTGCACCAATAAAAACGGCACCATCATCCAGGTCACCGGGTCCCGCCGGTACCGCCAGGCGAACCACAGTGGGGCGATAATGTACAGTAGACCAAGCGGAGGTACGCCCCGTTCAAAGACCATGCGGAAATAATCCCACCACGGCGCGGAACCGAAGGTGGCCGCTTTCCCTTCAATGAGGTTCGACCGGACGTAGTGCCACGGCGCAATCACCCACTCCCCGTAAAACCAAGCATCCAGCAGGGTGCCAAGGGCCAGTGCAAGGAGGCCGCCAAGCACCACCAATCCGATGTGTTGCCAGGTCTCCCGCCGGATAAAAAGCAGCCAGGCCCCAAAGCCTACCACCATGATGGCTACCTGGTAGCGAAAAAGAAAGGCCAGGCCGAAGAGTAATCCCGCACCAAAAGCTGCGAAGGTTTGGCCCTCACGACCCGGAGTAAATATTTGATGATTTTTTGAAAAAGCGCGTAGCGTTTTCAACAGCCCTCTCCCGTGGGGAGGGTTGGGAGTGGGTTCTTCGCGATTGACCAACCCCTCCAGTGGACCCATCGGATACAACAGAAAACCGGCCGCCAGGGCCATCCCCGCCCAGTTCTCCCCCGAGAAACGTATGCCGCTGTACACCGAACACCAGTTAAATAATAGACCCAAAGCCAACCACTTCACCAGTCGGGCATTGGGCATGACCGAAGCGTATCGCTCCCATATTTTTACGGCTATCAACAAGAACCCCGCAGCCGAAAGCAACCGCAGAAGAAAGGCAAAGTGATACGGATTCACCTCCCCGAAAACGGACCAGACCTTATATACGGCGTAAACGATGGCGGGCTGGGTCGCCGGGCGCATCCGCTCGGCAAACTCCCAGGTAAGGTCTTCCTGCCCCATAAGGCCAAGCTTCCAGGCCGCAAATTCGAGCAGCTGAAAGTGTTCGTCACCCTGGTGGAAGCCCATGGAATTCCAACAGGCGATGAGCAGCGCAACAGCGGCAATAATGAGGTACTTACGAGACATGGGCACGAAAGTAGTGGCTACTCTTTAATACTCCGGTAAAACTCCAGCAAGCGTTTAGAATTCCGATGCGGGTAGAACCTCGGCTCGATGCCCCACGGGTTGATGTGGATACCCGGATTGTCACGCTCGTCCACAAACTTGGCAATCAGCGCCGGGTCATAGCCCTCCGGCAAATGCTCGATGATCCATGGTTTGGCCACGTGCCATTCCTGGCCGATCTGAGAACGGAGTAGGCGAACGTAAACAAGATCTTCTTCGGTGTAAATGGCCTTTGGCATAGGAGCATGATTTAAGGCTTGAAGTTAGGGTATAAAGGTAGAATGTCAGCATGTAGTGCCATTAACCGACCTGTCACATAATTTTTCTAAAAATTGTCACAACAACAAACTACCTTTCGCCCTGATCCCCCGTCTTTCCTGCAACCTGCAACTTGTAACCTCTACCATGCAACGCATATCCATCTTCGACATTTTTAAGATTGGCGTAGGCCCGTCCAGTTCGCACACCCTTGGCCCGTGGAAAGCTGCGCTTACCTTTTTGGAACTGATCCCCGAACTGACGGAGGTGGCCACGATTAAAGTACAGCTTTACGGTTCGTTGAGTAAGACCGGGGTTGGACATGGAACCGATATTGCCGTGATGCTGGGGCTGGAAGGCTTTGATCCTGAGACCATTGAGACGGCGGATATTCCTTTCCATATTGGTCGGATCAATTCAACGCAAATCCTGCAATTAGGGGGCGCGGCCGCAGGTGCAGAGGTTGGTTTTAACCCGCCTAAAGACATTGTCTTTGAAAATCGGGCGCGGTCCTTTCATCCTAATGGGCTGACGTTCATCGCACGCCTGCATTCGGGGCGCAAGATTCGACGTACCTACTATTCTATTGGCGGCGGTTTCATCGTCAGGGAAGGCTCGGCCAGTCAGTTGGTTGGGCATCCGACTATGCCCTATCCGATTGACTGTGCGGATGACCTGCTGCGCTGCGCCCGCGGAGCGGGGCGCTCCATTGCCGAGGTGGTCCGGGCCAATGAACTACGCCTTTACACCGAAGAAGCCCTCAACGCGAAGTTAGATCGGTACCTGTCCGTCTTTTCCTCTGTAGTGCACAAGGGGTGTACGGCACCGGAAAACAATCTTCCGGGGGGGCTGAACGTCCGTCGCCGGGCGCGGAAGCTGGTGGCGAAATTACTAAAGGAGCCTGCCTCAGAAAACGCGTCGGAATTCGACCGGCAACTCCGGGGGATGGCGCATGATTTTACTACCGTCACCACGTCCGTCAGCTGTTTTGCACTGGCGGTCAACGAAGAGAATGCTGCCCTGGGCCGGGTCATTACCAGCCCCACCAACGGGGCGGCGGGGGTGATACCGGCAGTCTTGTTTTATTACCGCTATTTCTGCGCCGGTGCCAGCCACGAACAGGAACGCAACTTTCTGCTGGTGGCCGGGGAAATTGGTTCCATCTTCAAGAAAAACGCGACGATCTCTGCCGCCGAAGGCGGCTGCCAGGCCGAAATCGGCGTCAGCTCCGCCATGGCGGCGGCAGCATTGACCGAGGTCCTTGGCGGTACGGTGGAGCAAGCACTCATGGCCGCCGAAATAGCCATGGAGCATCACTTGGGGATGACCTGTGACCCGATTGGCGGCCTCGTCCAAATCCCCTGCATCGAACGTAATGCTATGGGCGCCATGAAGGCCATCACTGCTACCAAGTTGGCCCTACAGAGTGATCCGGACGATGCGGTCGTTGAACTCGACGTCGTCATCCAAACCATGCTGGATACCGCCCGGGCCATGCACTCCGATTATAAGGAGACAGCTGAGGGTGGACTGGCGATGCGGGTATCGGTGGCTACGGCGGCTTGTTAGGGCAGGGAAGGGGAAGTTGTAACTATTAAGGCATTCAGGGCAGCTTCGCAGCAGGTCGATTAAGGAAGATAAGGAGTAAAAGAAATTTACCATTAAGGCACTAAAAAATTGAGTTGTACCCTATAATTAGAGGCGCAGTTTTCACATAGCGACGCAACCTTTGTTGCCTGGGATAAGGAGATAAAGTACTATCCCCGGTAACTAAAAGGACCTATTTATATGCTGATTGCCGCAGGCAATCGAGCCAACATTTATTATATTTCAGCCTCGATTTTTTATGATCCCGACCAACTACCCAGCCGATGGACAACGACATCATAGATGGTTTCTTAGTGCCTAGGAACGTGTCCGGAAGACTTAGAACCAGGTGGCTTCAAGACGGTCGGATAATTGAGTTCCATTCAGTGACCAATACAATTGGAGTAGCTCATAAATTGACCTTAGACGGGGAAACGGCAGCTGACGGACGCTACACCTTAAATGATAACGTCACCAGATTTGAAGTGGCTAATGGGCTCGTCACGCATGAATACTACATCGAGACATACAAGCATAATGACCATGACATCATGGTTGATTGCAGCCGGATAAGTGGCTACGGCAAGGGATGTCAGATTTACCGGAAGGATGGATCTTTGCCCAATGGCGTTTATAGGCTCAAGCGATTTAAGTGGGTCAAGGTGGTAGATGGTGTAATTGCTGAAACAGGAATGTTTCGGATGGGAGATTGAGGAAAACTTTTATGGCCGCCGTGTCTTTCCCCTTGCTCCCTTAAACCTCTATTTTGCACCTGCGACCCCGCCTGGAAATTATAAAATAGAAATGCGTGAACGGGAGCCTTCCCGTTCACGCATTCCATTATTCAATCCCTCACCCACTAGTGCTCTGTCAGGTCGATTCCGTCGCATTAAATGCTGGTGAATTTTGCCTGCTGGCAAGGCGCTTGAACCGGAATTTAGCCGTAGCTAAATGAGGATTCAAGCAACGCAGCCAGCGGGTAAAAGACGCCGCAGTTAATATGACAAGATCGGCTTGACAGAGTACTAGAGGTGGATGACCTCATCGTAAGCCGCAGCAGCAGCCTCCATGATCGCCTCACTCATGGTTGGGTGAGGATGGACGGACTTGACGATCTCCATGCCGGTAGTTTCAAGCTTGCGGGCAACGACCACTTCCGCGATCATCTCCGTTACATTAGCGCCGATGAAGTGGGCGCCCAGGAATTCGCCGTACTTGGCATCGAAGATTACTTTTACGAAGCCTTCCTTAGCGCCAGCTGCGCTTGCCTTACCCGACGCACTGAACGGGAATTTACCCACTTTCAGTTCATAGCCCGCTTCCTTGGCCGCCGCCTCGGTGTAGCCGACACTGGCCACTTCGGGAATACAGTAAGTACAACCGGGGATGTTGTTATAATCGATGGCCTCCGGGTGGTGGCCAGCGATGGCTTCCACACAGGTAATGGCCTCGGCGGTGGCTACGTGTGCCAGTGCCTGGCCCTTTGTTACGTCACCAATGGCGTAAATACCGGGTACGTTGGTACGGTACATCTCATCTGTTTCGATGAGGCCACGTTCGGTCTTGATGCCAAGATCTTCCAAACCGATGTTCTCGGTATTGGGAGCAACACCAGCTGCAGACAAAACCACATCACATTCGATGATGACCTCTTTACCAGTCTTACGGTTCTTGGTCATCACCTTCAGGGTTTTTCCCTTGGTGTCAACGCTTTCCACGCTGGTATTGGCCATCACGTTGATGCCCTTTTTCTTGTAAATCTTTGTCAGTTCCTTAGATACGTCAGCATCTTCACGTGGCACCAGCCCTTCAGGCATGAACTCCACAATGGTCACCTCCGTGCCCATGCTGTGGTAAACATAGGCGAACTCAACGCCAATGGCTCCAGCACCGACAACTACCATGCGCTTAGGCTGCTTAGGCAGTGTCATGGCTTTGCGGTATTCGATGATCTTCTCTCCATCGATTGGCAGGTTCGGTAATGCCCGGGCCCGGGCGCCGGTAGCTACAATGATGTGTTCCGCTTCGTAAATAGTCTTTTTGCCACTTTCTGCGGTTACTTCAACTTTCTTCCCCCGAACCAGCTTGCCGGTTCCTTCGATCACTTCAATCTTATTTTTCCGCATCAGAAAACTGATGCCCTTGCTCATGCCGTCGGCAACGCCACGGCTCCGGCCGATGACCTTGTCAAATTCGACCTTAGGCTTACCCACCTTAATGCCATAATCTTCAGCATGCTGGATGTATTCAAATACCTGAGCACTTTTGATGAGGGCTTTGGTGGGAATACAACCCCAATTGAGACAGATGCCACCAAGGTTTTCGCGTTCAACGATCGCGACTTTCATACCAAGTTGAGAAGCGCGGATGGCGGCGGGGTAACCGCCGGGGCCGCTACCGATTACGATGAGGTCGTAGGCCATGGATTTTTGATTTTTCGTTTGAGGGGCAAAGGTAAGAAATTTAGACGGTGCTGCGCACCTTCATAGACGGGCTTCGCCCTCGGTAGATTGATAGATTGATAGCGCTACCGCATGGCTATGCTCGCTCCGCTGGAAAGTAAGGATTCTTCCCAAACGAGCGGAGCGAGCTGCCTCTTGCGGTAGCCTATCAATCTACCAAGGGAGCGAAGCGACCGTCTATTAAGGCCGCAGGCCGTCTATGTAGGTGCGTAGCACCGTCTACCGAAGTAAGGCCGAAGGCCCTTACTTCGGGGTTGCAGGCCGTACCTCCACCTTACTAGGTAGCGTTCGGGCCGGCATCTTCAATAAGTCTACGACCATTTGGCCGATGTCTTCCGGCTGGATTTTCCAGGCATCTTCTTCCGACGGAGTATGGCCATTGAAGTGGGTTGATACGCTACCGGGCATGATCGTAGTAACTTTAACACCCTGGCGCCTGACGTCGAGCATGACGGCCTGGGTAAACCCGACTAATCCAAATTTACTGGCATTATAGGCAGCACCTTTGGCAAAGAAATTGGTGCCAGCCAGGCTGGCAATAGTAAAGAGGTAGCCTTTGTTAGCGATCAGTTCATCAAGACCAGCTTTAACGGTATTGAAAACACCAGTAAGATTAATGTCAATGGTTTCACTCCATTGCTCAGGTGTCATTTCCTGGATGGGCGCAAAGTGGCCAACACCAGCGTTGGCAATTACTACGTCAACGCTTCCGAAAGTGGCTTTGCCTGCTGCCACAGCGTCTATTTGGCTGGAAAGAGAACGTACATCTGCCGCTACGCCAAGCACTTTTCCAGGAAAACCCAGTGCATTTAAAGTACTGGCGGCTTCCGCTGCAGCTGCTGCTGATCTGCTGGTAATAATGGCATTACCGCCTTCCTTAATGATGGCTTCGGCAATGCTGTAACCAATTCCCTTGGTGCCTCCCGTAATGTAGGCTGTTTTAGTTTTGATTGTGTTCATATTTGTTAAACAGGGCCTGGGCGATGTAGTTGGGCACTAACTAAAGTCTTTTTTCGTTTTTTATGAACATAATAACTAACGGCTGAATTGTAAGCACGTCAGTCTACCTAAGGGAGGCAAACAAATGCCTGATTCACCGACAATTGCGCACGCATAGGTCCCCTATACATAGGTCAGTAAAAATCTAATTTTTGTTCAAGTGTTGTTTTAGCCAGTCCTTTCGGTTATCCGAAAAGACTGGTTTTTCCGTTCCTTTTGGTTGGTCATTCCTAGCTTCTCCTTATCTTGTGATCGGTTCTGATTTTTTTGCCTCTGATCAGTAATTCTGGCCTATTTTTTTGCGTTCCAAGAACAACACACCCCGTAGCCTCCCAAAAACATGAACAACCATTTGTTTAGGTTCCTGCAACAATCAGGCGGCCTCTTGCTAATTTTTATATTATTGTTTGTGTCACCAGAAGTGCTCAATGGCCAGTGTATCTCTCCGGAGTTGGCCATGATTAACTCCTGTGTCGAACATCCAAATCCGAATGGTGGTGCCATTTTGGTGGAGTCTGAGTTTCTGGTCGTACGAAGTGGACTCGTTGAAATCCCCGTTACGGACATCGGTTTTGACTTGCCGTTTAATGGATTTGGCCCTGAAAATGCTGATCTGGGTCGGGATTTTAACGGTGATTTTTTGGGCTGCGATTTTAAGGAGCCTACCGTGACGGTGTTGTCTGGATGTCCGGGAGCAATTCCTCTCGGTCCGGGCGACGAAATTCCTCCCAATGCCATAATAGTCGTATTCATCACCGGAACTACCGTGACCGCCGATATGATGGACACAGACTTCGCTAACATCTGTACTTCCGGAGAGCCGATCTACATCTTGCAAAGCGAGTGTGAAAGATCTTCCGGGGCCTTCGCAAATGGCCCGGCAGCCGGGAATCCGCTGCGTACAATTACCGCTTTCTCTCCGTGTGGCCTTAGAAGTTTCACCTATAATACACAGGAGATCAACCCCGATGACGGAACCTACTTCCTGGTCGGGCCCAGCGAGTCAGGCAACCTGGATTGTGATTTACCGGTCATCCCGGAAACCTGTCCGCCATTAGATACCACTTTCAGCCTCTGTAGTTATGGTGCTATGGTTGACCCACCCGTAGCTACCGACCTCTTTCGGCAAATTTATCCGAATTCAATCCTCAGTATCTCTTTTCACCGTAGCCCCGGGGAGGCAGAGGTGAACGTGAATCGGTTGACTGAATACAGCGGCCCAACCGACCGGGTAGATACCTTGTATACCAGGATCATCTACTCCAGTAACCTGTGTATTACCGTAGGCAGGCTTTTCATCAATTTCCCCGCCGACCCCAACCAGGCCGTAGTCCCAATTGATCCAATTCGTGGATGTGATCCGGAAGGCGATGGTATTGGGGTGTATAACCTTAGTTTATCCGAAATAGAGGTGGGGGCAGGTGCGCCCGTTACCTGGTATTCGGATGCTGCCGCGACAATGGAGGTGAACGATAGAAACGCATTCTCTACTTCAGCTGGTAGCGTTTTTGCCGTTGCAGGGCTGGGAACCTGTGCTGGGCAAGCCATAGAAATTCCACTTGAGCTTATTGCCGGACCAATGGGCACTTCGGCCATTACCGAAACATCCTGTCCTGGCAATAATGATGGAGCGATTGCGCTCTCAGCTACCGGCTTTGGCCCTTTTTCCTACGATTGGGGCAACGATGCCTTCGATAACCTGGACGAACGAACCGGGCTGGCTCCGGTGCAATATCGGGTCACAATCACGGATCGCTACGGATGTGAGGATCGCTTACGCCCAAGGGTAATTGAAGGAGCACCACTTACCATTTCCTGTGCCGTCGAGCAGATTGTTTCTGCCCCAATGGCGGATGATGGTATTGCCCGCATATCATTTGCGGGAGGTAATCCTCCTTTTCAACTGACTTATTCAGGCGCGGCCGCAGGTACGGAGATGGTTAATAGCGCAATATTTGACCTCACCGGATTACCTGAAGGCAGCTATACTTTTACGGCCACCGATGTGGATGGATGTGAGAGCGAACCTTGTACGCTGGATTTGCCAGCCAGTCCACCCATCAGTGTGGTCTGTCGCGTAAGAAACAATGCTAGTGGTGCGACTATTCTTGGCAGTATTATTATTGATATTGCGGGCGGTATCAGCCCCTACACAATAACACTGACAGATGCCGGAGGTAGCACCGACTTTCCCAACCGAACGGCGGGAGAACACCTGTTTCGTAATCTCATCGCCGGTACCTACACTTTCACCGTTACCGGAGCAGATGGTCGATCTGCGACTTGTACCAGCACCATTGTTGATACCGCCTGCCCACTTACCATTGCCGACGTTTTACAATTGGCAACGGACTGCTCAGGGATGAATAATACTGTCATCCGATTGACCATTGCGGGAAATGACGGAGCCGTGAACACCACCTGGACAGGGGACAACAACGTAAATATTTTTGATGGACAGCAAGAGGCAGGTCCACTTCCACCGGGTGCTTATTTTGTTTCGGTCTCAGACCAAAGCGGTTGTCCTCCGGTCAACGAAGGCCCCATCATTGTTACTGATCCGGGAGACATCACTTTCAATGTCACGGGTAATTTCATGACCTTGCCCTGCCAGGACAATGGTAGTGCAATTGTGGAGCTACAGGGGGGAGGAACCCCTCCGTATGACGTTGTTTTAATAGATGCTGATTCAGGCATGGAACTTGATCGTGTTGCCGCTCAACCTGTGGGGGCCATGGTGAATTTCAATGGATTGAGTGGTCAGCCCGATGGGCCTGCCTATAATGTCTTTCTTGTCGACGCTATTGGGTGCATAACGCCACAAACGCTAATTCCTATCACTTCTCCGCCAAATCCAGACCTCACCCTGCCGGCAGCGGATCAGCAAATAACCTTTCCTACTTGTGAGGGAGGAGGCGATGGAACCCTGACGATTATGGCTTCAGGTGGTACACCTCCTTACAATTATCGATGGATCGATTACCCGGAGATAACTTCTGGCCGGGTTTTGCCACCGGGGACGGATCAGTTTGATATTCCATCAGGAGACTACGTCATCGAAATCAGAGACTTCAACGGTTGCCTTGACACCGCCATCGTTTTTGTACCCGACGGCAACTCTCCTACGATACTTTGTGGTCAGACCACCTCCGTGATGGGGGCGACACCAGGAACCGCCGAGTTTACCCTTTTTGGAGGTTTACCACCTTACACGATTACTCTCACCTCCAATGGATTGAATGAAACTTACCCTGGGCTGTCAACCGGATCACTAACTATTACTGATTTGGCTTTCGGTGATTACCTGGCAGTAGTCACGGATGCTAATGGCTGCCAATCCGATGGCTGTCTGACCAGCATTGAGCAAGAAGGATGTGCGATCACCTCTACAGCAACGATAGACAGTATTTATTGTGGAGGGAGTGTGCCCGGACGAATATCACTCGTGCCAGCGGGCGGACTACCACCCTACGTTATTGATTGGCAAGACCCCGCTTTACCTGATCAGGGAATGGTAGATATTGCCATGCCTGGGAACTATCCGGTGCGGATAACTGATGGAATGGGTTGCGAATATGATACCAGCTTTAACGTCGCCACCAGCTTCGTTTTACCCGCAATATCCTTTGGCCCTGATCGGATGTTAACTGCTTGCTTGCCGGACAGCATCGGCATTCCTTTTGTAGTCTCCGGAACAGGAGCTATCGAGGTAAATTATTCCGTAAGTTTTAATGGCCAACTTCCTATACCCCAAACCATTTCTGGGGCTATGCAGAATGATACCGCTTGGTTCACCTTTAATAGCAGCGGAGACATTGCCCAGGTTGTTTTCAGCACCGTGGCGGATGAGAATTGTTCTACTGCTTCGTCTGAAGTATTCGATTTGGAGGTTTCAAGCCCGGATACCGTCCGTCGTTTTGACGTAACCTGTGATCCCACGCCCATCTCTATTGGAGGGCGCTTATTTGATCCAACAACGCCTTCAGATACTTTTCTTGTGGCCGACGGAAGCCAATGCGGCCAGCTTTTTGAAGTAGACATTACTTTCCAACCCATTGGGACGGATCCGGATACCGTCCGCCGTTTTGATGTTACCTGTGATCAAACACCCATCGAAATTGGCGGTCGGTTTTTTGACCCTATGTCTCCATCAGATACCTTCCTCGTAACTACTGATGGCAGCAGATGTGGCACCCTTTATGAGGTAGGCATTACCTTCGAACCACCCGGGACTGGAGCGGATACCATCCGTCGTTTCGACGTAACCTGTGATCCTACAGCCATCGAAATTGGTGGCCGCTTTTTTGATCCCACATCGCCTTCTGATACCTTCCTGGTTAATGATGGCACCATGTGTGGGACGCTTTACGAAGTGGACATTACTTTCCAGCCAATTGGGACAGATCCGGATACCGTTCGCCGTTTTGATGTAACCTGTGATCCCACAGCCATCGAAATCGGTGGCCGCTTTTTTGACCCCATGTCCCCCTCAGATACTTTTCTGGTAACAAATGACGGTAGTAGGTGCGGCACCCTCTACGAGGTTGCCATCACCTTTCAATCAGGTACCGTCCCGGATACCAGTTTAGTTTTTACCTGTCCGGCAACGCCTTACGAAGAGAATGGTGAAATTTTCGACGCCAATCGTCCTGAAGGAGAAGTTCGATATATACGCCCTGGGCTTTGTGATAGCGTGGTTTACATCCGGCTCGACATTGCACCAAGTTTTCTTGGAAGCTATGGTGAATCTGCCTGCGTAGGTGATACCATATTTTATGCCGATTCCTTCTTTACGGCCGATCGGCCAGGGGGCGTAGCCCGTTTCCCCGGGTTAGCGGCTAATGGTTGCGATTCTCTGGTGGTCGTCAATAATACTTTCCGGCGAACCGGTGAGTTACGCTTATTTGGCGATTTTGAGATTTGCCCAGGAGATTCGATTGACTTGCGTTTTTCTTACGATGGACCAGGTGGAATTAACGGTGTATTGAGAGATGCCAATGGAAATACTACGGCCCTTGATAATGTCCGTAACGGAGATCGAATTCGATTCTTCCCTAACGAACCGACGACTTATACCCTGATCAGCTCCAGCATTGGTGGTTGCCCGGGTGAAGTAAGCGGATCTTCCTCGGTGCTGATCAATGATTTGGCGATCAACACTGAGGTACTGGTGGATCCGGGGAATTATTGCCGGGATACCCTGGGTAGGGCCGTCGTAAATTACACGGGCGGGGCCAGCCCCTACGATATAACCTGGAGCAATGGACCCACCGATAGCCTGAACAGAAATCTCCTGGCAGGTTCCTATGTGGTTACCGTTACGGATGGAGAAGGCTGTGTTTTAATTGATTCGGTAAGGCTGAATCCTCGACAACCGCTTACGGTACAGGTCACCGGCTTACCCGGTGCTTGTCCCGGAGATAATGGAAGCCTCCAGATTGATACCATTTTCGGCGGTGGTGGCTTCTACGAAGTCAGCCTCGATGGAGAATTCTTTTTACCAGTGGAAAACGTAGCTGACTTCATCATCCCTCCAGGACTGCGAAGGGCTACCTTCCAGGACGCCGATGATTGCTCCGTGTCCGTCAGTTTCTTTATTCCCGGAGCCTTAGATGTAGCACTAAACCTACCGCTGGATACCACCATCTTTATTGGGGATAGCGTATTCCTGAACCCACGTGTATTGTTGCAGCTGGATTCGGCATGGTGGACGCCATCCGTTGGTCTCAGAACACCGGATCAATTAGCCACCATTGCTGCGCCACTGAGTTCCACAAATTACGTCTTGCATTTACGGACAGCTGCTCAATGCGAGTTTACCCAAACGGTCTCCATTCGGGTTGATGAGCGCCTACCAGTCTACGCGCCTACCGCGTTCAGCCCTGATGGAAATGGCGTCAACGATGTTTACCAACTAGAATACAATGGTAGGGTACGCGAAGTACGCACTTTCCAGATCTTCAACCGTTGGGGAACCATGATCCATGATGACCCCGACGGGTGGGATGGCTATCTTGATGGCCAGCCTGCACAGACAGGAGTGTACGTCTATCAGGCCATCCTGTTGCTCAACGACGGCTCGGAACGGTTGTTAAAGGGAGACTTTGTGCTGATGAGATAACCCGCAGCAAGGTTATCAATGGAAATACAAATGGGGCTACCGATAGCCCCATTTGTGTTTTAGTACTACTTATGGGCCTTGTACAATATTAGATGAAGGCCGACTCCTGCTTAAGGATGGCCACCAGCAAGTAGTAGAAGGTAGCACGGTGCTTTTTTGAATTAGATTGGCCGAGTGCCTGGCAAACTTCTTCGATTGCTTTGTCAAGTTCAGGACCCTCTTCCAGCCCTAATTTCCCTTTCAGGAAGTTTTCTTTGATGGTGGAACGTTCCTGTTCGTCGGAGCAAGCCACGAGAGAGGCATCATCATCGTGATAGGAAGGGCCGAGGTGATCGATAATTTTGGTGATCAGTTCCTCGTGGTAATGTATTCCCAGGTCGTCTAATTCATGCTTGAGATTAGTTGTAGGAGATTCGGAAGCAGACATCGAGTATGTTTTTGATGAGGTGAATTAATAAACCTGACGGTGCCACTTATTTAAGGAGAGGAACCAATCAGATTTTTAAAACTAAGTTCAGTCAAGTAAGCTTCTCAATGAATGCTACCTAATTCAGGTAGATTTACCTGCCACAATTGCAATTTTCCCCTACTGTAGAAGTACAAAATCACTCTTCCTCCAATAATTCCGGAGACAGGCGCTTCTTGGTCTTTGCTCCCAGAAGACGTAGCTTCTCAGCGCGGCCTACCAGCGTGGCACCGTAGGTGCCTCCGGTTGAGAGTTTTCGCAGGGCATTGCCATAGGCCGTTTGTGCCCGGTCAAGTTGTTTACCGATGGTTTTGAGCTCTTCGGTGAAGTTGACGAAACCATCATACAGTAACCCGCTTTGGCGGGCAATCTCCAGGACATTTTTTTTCTGGCTGTCCTGCTTCCAAATAAAACTGACCGTCCGTAAAGTGGCCAGTAGGGTAGATGGTGTGACAATAACAATATTACGCTCCAGAGCTTCGAGAAAAATACCCTGATCGGTGGCCAGCGCAAGCCCGAAGGCCGGCTCAATTGGGACGAACAGCAGGAGGTAATCGGGACTACTGATTTGGTAAAGTCGGGTATAATTCTTCCCGGATAGATCGGTGATGTGCTTTTTGAGGCTGCGCAGGTGCGCCTGGGCATGGAGGCGGCGTTCGGGATCTTCCGGGGGGACAGCACAGTACCGGTCATAGGCAGTTAGCGATACCTTAGAATCGATAACGAGGTGTTTCCCTTCGGGGAGGTTAATGACAAAGTCTGGTCTTTTTACCCGGTCCTCAGTATCCCGGTAACTGCTTTGGGCATCGAAATGTACGCCTTGCTGAAGGCCGCTGGCTTCAAGGAGCGTAAGCAATTGCCATTCGCCCCAATCTCCCTGGGTCTTGGTATTACCACGCAGGGCTCCGGCAAGGTTATTGGCCTCAGTGCTGATCTGTAAATTTAGCTGTTGAAGGTGTTTGATTTCCTGACGAAGCGAAACGCGGTCACGGGTTTCTTCCACAAACCGTCGTTCTACCTGTTGCTCAAATCCTTTGAGCCGCTCTTGCAGTGGTTGCAGGATATTGGTCAGCTGGGTAGCATTCTGGGCGGAGAAGCGTTGACCTTTTTCTTGCAGCAGCCGATCCGCCGTCTGTTCAAATTGTGCCAAACTGGTGGCTTGTAACCGTTCCATTTCAGCCTGATGGCCGGCCAGCTTTTCTTGTAAATGACGCAGTTCGGTGCGAGCCGTTGCCAGCTCGTTGCCCAGTAGGTTCTCAGCTGCACTTTTCTCTTGCAGGTTCTCGTAATGCAGGTCCGCTTCTCTGCGGAGCTGTTCGTGAACTTCGCGTCGGATGAAATCCTTTTCCACATCATCCAGCGGGAGGAAACTGCTACGGAATCGCAGCTGGGTAATCAACCAAGTGATCAGCCCTCCGGTAAGGAAGGCAAGGATGAAAAGGAGAGAAAGGCTGGTTGTGGTCATGGGCGAGGACGCAGGTGCAGTGAAATGGAATGCAGAAGCAAGGGGGAGGGGGTAAAAGTTTTGTCAATTGCAAGTATAAACAAAAAGTTTTTAAAACAATAATCTTTTTGATCTAATTAGGTTACACACTGGGTTATGTCTGTGGTGTTCCGGTAAATCTGAATTGCCCGGTTGCCTGCATAAGCAAGGGAGGTATCATAAAAAGACTTTGCTGCAACAAATAGGGGACAATTGCATTTTAAGTGTCCTAATAATGAAAACCGTAACTTTGCAGCTGTTAAAAAAAGGTGCAGGCAAGGCAACTGCCTCATTACCAGTTATTGCACCTGCGGCCCCGCCCCGAAAACACTCGTGAAATACTGTCCGCTAATGGTTTCATAAGACTATGTGAAAGAAGCAATACCCCACGGAATATTGCGTTACGATCCATAACCCTATGCATTAGCCCAAGCCTGTCCTTTATACCCCAGACTAAATGAAATTTTCCCTTTTCTCTTTATTTACCGCATTTCTATTGTTGGTAGCTACTCCCGTTCAGGCGGCGAGCTGGACCGATCAGATAGTTGATTGGTTTACGAGCTTGTTCTCGTCGGAACCGGCGGGGGAGTCTATCGAATGGTCCGACGAACAACTGGACAGTTTGCGCACCAGTCCGACCGGGCTATTGCTCAATGAGGTAGCGGATGCGGATACGCTGGCCATCAACTCTGCCTGGCCCTATGAATCGTTCGATCCTGCCGCTGATCTGGAACGACACAATCGCCTGCTTCGCGAAACGGTATTATTAACCCGTCCCGGCAATAAGCTACCCTTTCGTTCTACTTCCGCCATCCGCATTGTATACCGCCAGGATCAACGTCCGGGCAGGATGATTACGATGGCACGCAGATTTGCGGACGTACAGGAGGTACCCTTTGATGAAGTCATCGGAGATGCCTTTTCCATTGGCCTTGCTTTGCCTACCGTGATTGTTGCGGATGATCCGGTTGGTCAGTCTTCCTTCAATGCCGATTGGTATCACGCGCTCTTCGGAATTGAAGGCGCCGACGTTACGCTCCTGCATTTTGGCGACCCTGCTTTGGTGGAGGAGGTGCCGAGGCCCTGGTCAGTAATCAATACGCCCCTGCGCAGTAAGGAGAGTGAGGCTTTTCTCGCTCAGGCATTGTTTGGCGCTGAGCTGATCGACGGGCGATTAAAGACATCGACTGTTGCTTTCGATGCTGGTGAAGGCTACCGCCTGGAACCTTATCGGGCTGGCTTCCGACTGCCTGAGTTATTGGGTGTTGACCGCGGTAAATTGGAAAATGCGGATTACCACATCAACCGGGGGATTCGCTACCGCGCCATGCCAGGCGCCCAGCTGCTGGTTATGAAAGATGGGCAGGTTATTTACGAAAAGGCCTACGGACATCAAACGTACCGCAAACAGCCCGTAACGCCAGCAGACCTGTATGACCTCGCTTCGATCACCAAAGCGGCCGCTACCACGCTGGCCGTAATGAAACTGTATGAAGAAGGTAAGATCAGCCTGGACGCTCAGGTGAGGGACTACCTGCCAGAACTGAAAAGAAAAATGATTGGCCGTTACAAAATTGAACGGCTGTTGGCGCACCATACCGGTCTGCAATCTGAGATTCCGTTAACGGGGCTCATTGGAAAGAAATTTATTGCAGATGAAGTAAGAGAAGATTTCACGATACCCATGGGCCCCGATCGGTGGCTGGACAATAAGGTGCCCGCAACGGTACGGAAAAACCTAACGGGGAAGATCGCCCGCACCAAGCGACAAGTGTATAAATATAGTGACCTGAATTACTACTTGCTCCAGTTGATTGTTGAGGAAGTAGCTGGCGAAAGTATGGATGACTTACTGGTTCGGGAGTTTTACGAACCTCTTGAGTTAGGTAAACTTGGTTTCCGGCCGGCTGGCAAATTTCCAGATGAGCGCCTGGTCCCAACTATAACCGACAAATGGATGCGTGGTGGTTTGCTACGTGGCTACGTTCATGATGAAGGAGCTGCTCTCCTTGGTGGCGTTGCCGGTCACGCAGGGTTGTTCTCTAATGCTTACGACCTTGGCCGATTATTTCAGCTTTTTAACGACGAGGGGGCGTATGCCGGTGAGCAACTGCTACAGCCCGAAACCATTGCCTTCTTTACCGCCAAAAACCGCTTCAACTATCGGGCTTTAGGCTTCGACCGGCTGGCGGGAGGTTGGCAGAACGTAGTAAACGAAGGTGCCTCTAAGCAAACCTTCGGGCACCTGGGTTTTTCCGGTACTTCGGTTTGGTCCGACCCAGACAATGACCTGGTATTCGTTTTGCTTACCAATCGTGTACATCCTGATCCGGGAAATGAACGATTCCGCAAGATGCAGATCAGGGGCAAGGTTCATCGTTCTGTATACCGTGCCATGAATTCCTGGGAGAAGGCGTTATAGTTTTTCGCACGTTTTCTTACCCTGCGGATCGACCAGTTAATAAGTCTGCGCTGCCAATTAATCATCGGTTTGGTGCTACTAAAGATTTAGGATGCATTTTGCAACCCTAAGCTTAAATGTATGTACTACCGACTTGTATTGGTTATTTGTTCCCTTCTTTCATTTGGCACCATACAGGGCCAACCCCAGGATTTTTTGGACCGCTTGGACAGCATTCGGACTAAGGTGGCTGCGACTACAGACGATTCTAGAATCAAAGCATTTGATCTAATAGAATTGTCGTACCAAATGTCTGCGATGGGGCGGGCTGATACTTCAGCGATCCTGATTGACGAAGCTCTAAGGATTTCTAAAAAACTAGAGAATGATACCCTGATTTCCAGAGCCTACTCTCGAATCATGGTTGATAAATTGATTGCCGGGTTCGATGAACGTCATGAATTACTTTATGACACAGCAATGTACTACGCCCAACGTGCACAAGCCCGGCTCGGAATGATCCATCTCCACGTTGATTTCGGCTACTACCTTGCTCGATATGGTAGTTGTGCGGAGGCGATTGGGCACTTGTCGGAGGCAGATTCATTGATTCGACTTGGCGAAACTCCGGCGGGACTGACCCTGAAAACTCGCATCAGGTATTGTGGTATTTTACGTCAGTGCGAGGTTTTTGCTCAGATACCGGATATCGTAAATAATACCATTCCGGTAGCTGCCAGGGAAAAAGAATGGCGATTATTAGCCTCTCTCTACGACCTGAACATGACGGCTTACGGAGAACTGAATCAGCAGGATAGTGCGCGGATTTACCTCAATAAGTTTAAAGAAATATTGCCCGTAGTAAATCGCCCTGCCACTTACGGTATGTTTTATAATAATGCAGCTGAGTTTTACTATAATAATGAGGAATATCAGGAGGCTTATGATTTACTGCAACTCGGTCTTGCATTGGAGAAGCAACGGAATAGTCCGCCTTCAAAAATGATGTCGGAGTACTACGGCCTGGCCAAAGCAGCCGCTGAACTGGGGAACCTGGCGGAAGAGAAAGGAGATTTGGCAGAAAACCAGAACAAGCTAAAGGAGAGTAAGGGCTATTTCGAAATCGTACTGCCTTTCTATGCTGAAACGGAGCAGGTAGAAATAGTGGAAGCTATTTACTCGGGGCTGGCTGACGTAAACGCTTCGCTCGGTAACTACAAAAAATCATACGAGTATTGGAGGTCTGGTCAACTTATCCGGGACAGCCTCAAGTCTTCGCGGCATAGCGAGCGGATCGAAGAATTAAGCGTAAAATTTGATACTGAGCGTGTTGAACGGGAGTTAGCACAGTCACAGTTGTCCTTAACGGAAGCAGAGCGCCGGGCCGACCGTAACCGGCTGTTCGCACTTGGTTTAGTGAGTCTTCTGGCGCTAAGTGGACTCCTTCTTCTTTACCTGCGCTCCCGTCGCCAAAGAAAGGATTTGCAGTTACGCCAACAGCAAGCTGAACTCCGTTACAGCCTGCTACGTGCCCAAATGAATCCTCATTTCATTTTCAACTCGCTGAACGCCATCCAGAGTTTTTTCTCAGGTAAGCGATTTGAACGGGGAAATGAATACCTGGGGATGTTCAGCCAACTGGTTCGTCGCATCCTGGAGCAAACCGGTCAAGCTTCCATCAGCCTGCATGAAGAGTTAGAGACTTTACGGATCTACCTTGACCTGGAACAATTGCGAATGGGAGAAATGTTGAGCTACACCATTCACGTTGCACCTGAGGTTGAAATGGAGCTGTTAGACGTTCCTCCTTTAGTCCTGCAGCCCTTTGTGGAGAACGCCATCTGGCACGGCATTGCGCCAAAGAATGGGGCCGGGCGAATTGATATATACCTGGACTATGATGAGCAACTAGAGTCACTACACTGCGTCATCGAAGATGATGGAATGGGGATACAGCCCGGAGGTAAACAGGACAACGGGCACCGCTCCCAGGGCGTAGATATTACGCGCCGTCGCCTTGGTCGGGGAGGGAAAATTGATATCCGAAATCGAGCCGACAGTGAAGCGGGGGTTACGGGGGTACGTACGGAACTGATTATTCCCCTAAAAGACTGACCCGAACTTTACGTTTCTTGACTTTGGTATTGTTTAACAGGGCAACCAGTGATTCTACTTTCACTTTTGGGACGCCGACAAAGGCACAGTCCGCCAGCAATTCGATCACACCAAGTTCACCTTTCTCCAATCCGCCCTGCTTGAAAAAAAGTCCGGCCAAGTCCCCCTTAGAGATTTTATCCTTTCGGCCACCAGACACGAAGATCGTGGCCCATTTACTGTTCTGTACTGGCCTTGGTTCCAGGGGCATGACCATTTCTTCGGCCCCCGTCACGTAATCGGGTAGGGGATAGCCCGACCAGCGTAAGAGGTAGGCTGTACCATTGGCGTGCATCCGGGCAGTTCGCCCATTACGGTGGGTAAATTCTGCTTCTTTTCCAGGTAATTGAAAGTGAATGATGAAATCCAGTTCAGGAACGTCGATGCCACGAGCCGCAAGGTCGGTAGAAAGTAAAATACGGTGCGTTCCGTTGCGGAATTTGATCAACGCACGTTCGCGATCAGTTTGTTCCAGCCCACCCATGAAAACACCGTAGTCTATTCCTCGACTGTCGAGGAAGTCAGCAACAAAACGCAAGGTCCCCTTCACATTACAAAAGATGATGCCACGGCCACTTCCGGTTTCACCCAATACTTTTTCCAGGGCCTGCAGTTTGTCTTTTTCTTCGGCTATGACCTCCACTAAGGTAAGCTGGCTGCTGCGTGTACCCAGGTAATCGATGGTCAGTGGATCGTCGAGGCCGACGAAATCGGGGACGGGGACTTCATTAGTTGCCGAAGTAAGCACCTTCTTACGCAGGAAAGGCAAAGAACCGATGATTTCCTTCATCTCTTTTTCGAAGCCAGTTTCCAGAGACTTGTCAAACTCATCAAGCACCAGTGTTTTGATTTTCTTGACGCTAAAGGCTTCTCGTCGCAAATGATCTGCTACCCGGCCAGGGGTTCCGATGAGTACGGCAGGAGGGTTTCTTAGGCTGTCTCGTTCCTTGGAGCCAGGCCGGCCTCCATATACCGAAGCCACCCGGTAACCACTTCCCATCTCCCGCATTACTTGTTCGATCTGCACGGCAAGTTCCCGGCTGGGGACGAGCACCAGCACCTGAACGTCCGTTTCTTTTGGGCTCAATTCATTGATGATCGGTAGGAGGAAAGCCAATGTTTTCCCCGTTCCCGTAGGGGAAAGCAGCACTACTTCCGGACCATGAAGAATGGCCTTGCGGGCTTCCTGCTGCATTTGATTCAGTGCGGCTATGCCCAGCTTCGCGAGGATCTCAGATTGCGATTTCATGGCGCGAAGATACACCGGGAACATGGTGCAAAACAGAGGGCAGTTGCGAAAGAAAAAGACAATTGCTTTCCTTGCGGTACCCAGTACGGGCTACCACCAGGAAGAATCTTCGTCAGAAAGTATTCTTTCAGGCATTACCTACGGTACCAGCCACCACTGGTTCGATGGCGTCGGGCGCCAGCAATTGGTCAAAAGCACCAAAAGAATAAGCGGCGGCGGCAAATAGGGCAAGGGTAATCAGCGCGGTGATGAACCGGGCTTTTTGACGACGACGGCGATCGTTTTTTGCGGTCTGGTAGTTGTGCATCGTTTCAGGTTATTTCAGTGAATGGGATAAAAAAACTATATAAGGCATCCACTTAACGAAACAACGTGGGGGTATCATACATTAGTTGCCAAGGAAATCTCACCAACCCGTTATAAAAATCATAAACATGTCCGTTAACGTTTCTGCCTATCACGACCTCATGCAAAAGGTGGAGGCTCATAGCGCCCGATTGGTGGCGGTGTCCAAGACTAAACCCAAGGAAGACATCATGGCTTTGTACGAATTGGGGCACCGCGATTTTGGGGAGAATCGGGTAGCAGAGCTTGTGGAAAAACACGCTGCATTGCCTAAAGATATTCGCTGGCACTTCATTGGTCATTTGCAGCGGAATAAAGTGCGGGATATTGCTCCGTTTATCTACCTTATTCATGCGGTAGATAGTCTTAGGTTATTGCGTGAAATTGACAAAAGAGCGGCCGAAAATAACCGTACGATTTCCGCGCTACTCCAGTTCCACATTGCCGAAGAGGAGAGTAAATATGGCCTTGATCCGCAGCAATCAACGGCTTTTTTCGATGAATTG
>JBGCFZ010000178.1:0-7163 GCA_045110355.1 Lewinella sp.
AAGCGCGAAGCGCGTCTACCGAGCAAGGGAGCGAAGCGACCTTGCGTCTACCAAGGCCGCAGGCCGTCTATTTAGCGCGAAGCGCTAAACGTCGAGATAATTCATCAAATGGTCAAACCGCTCCCGCAGCCCATCCGTCAACTGTTTTTCGTTAAAGCTGGCCATCACCTTATAATTAAAGCGTTCCAAGGTAGCCAAGGTCGCCGCGATGCTTTGGCTGTTAACCTTGATCGTCACCTCCATCCGGTTGGTCCCCTCAAAAGAGCGGACGAAGCTGCTCAGGATCACCGCACCCTCACTCTCCACGATGCGGGAGATTTCGGCGAGGCTGTAATCGTGTCGTAACACCTCAAGTACAACGATGGAGCCTTCACTGGAAAACGTGCTGGATTCTCCGAAGGTCCGCAGTAGGTCCTCATTAGTGATCATACCGAGGTAGCTGCCTTCCCGGTCGATGACGGGTACGACGGTCAGCTTGTACTCCGTCAGGATGCGCATCACGTCGTAGAGGTGATCGTCGGGGAAAACGTAGGGTGGCTGCACCGGCAAGCGGTACTTGCCCACGGGCTCTAGTGCGTCGGCATCCAGAATATCGTCTTCCGAGACGACGCCCACGAGTTCGCTGGCCTTCACGATGGGGAGGTGGCGAATGTAAAACTCGTTCATCACGCCGAGCGCTTCCTCGCCGGTGTCGGCGGGGGTTAGGGGAACCAGGGCGTCGGAAATAAGGGATTCAGCAGTCATGGTTAGTTTTCGGTATTCAGATTTCAGGTGTCAGGTTCAGTAGTCAGGGGAGCGATTGATGTAATGATTCTTTAGCGGGCTGAGGTAGCAAGATGTTGGATACTGAATCCCGCTATCTGAGTACTGAATACTATACACTGAAATCTGCCCCCTATCCAAGCAGTCGTTTCTTCTGCGTAGCAAACTCTCCTTCCGTCAGCAGGCCTTTTTCCCGGAGGGTAGCGAGGCGTTGCAGCTGTTCGAGAAGGTCGTCGTTAATTTCGGGGAGTTCAACCAGCGCTTCTTCTTTAATGGGGTTTTCCAGCACTACTTCTTCCGCACTAAGATCCGGAGAGAGGCGGAAGCCATTAGCTTCGAAGGCTTCGTAGCGGGACTGCACCCGCAGGAAGGCGAGGCTGTCATGGGTGCGCACCCGTTCAAAGTCAGAGAAGCCGAGGGCTACGGCACGGTCGAGGTGGTAAAAAGCTTTATCAGCATCTTCTTCGCAGGAGTAGGAACAGGCCACGTTGAAGTGAGAGGCTACGTCAGCAGGGTTTTTCTCCAGGGCCCGCTCAAAGGCGATGATGGCACGGTCGTATTCAAAATCCTTGAAGTACCGGAGTCCGGCCTGGCGTTCGGCCACCCCATCATTGGCGGGCTGGACGGTGCGTGGCGCCTGGAACGGTGCCGGTGTGGCGGTGGGCCGACGGTTCGAGCGTTGTGTTTCCCTACGGCGCTGCTCGCGCATCTGACGTTCGCGTTGGCGCTGCTCGTGGCGGCGCTCCCGATCCGTCATCGGTCTTTGTTGACGGGTTTCCTGGCGGGTCGGTTGTGTGGGGTTGTACTGGGTCTTATTGTACTTGGCATCGAAGGTCTGTTGGTCCATGCTCAGAAAAGAGATGGCATCGATCACACCCAGCAAAAGACCGAGTGGAGGAATGATGAGGTATAGAATACCCAGGCCCACCTGACCAAGGTAAAAGCGGTGCAGCCCAACGGAGCCACCAAAGAATGCGAGTACGGCCGAGAGATTTTTTTCCTTCATGTGTCACGAATAAACGACTAAAGAGGCACTTTCGTTCTGAAACTTGCGGTTTTTCGACAGGTAAGTTACATCAGTCGTTAAACGGATGCTTTTCAGGGCGCGGCCGCAGGTGCAATTTAAGGTTTAAAAAGCAGGGAATAGTGGCAAGTAAGTAGCGGTGTGCCTAACGAATTGCACGAATTATAAACTTTCCTGTACGGACGCCCTCAGGTCGGCCAAGCGCTGAAGCGAAGGGGATTGGTTAGCCTGCGGGCGTCCGTACGGGTAGCGTCAATTTTATGGATAGTTGTGCAATTTGTTGTCCACACTAAATAGTGGGCGCGCTACCCACTAAATTCTTCCCCAAAAATCCGGCAAGTAAGTACCGTAAGGTCGTCAGGGAATTCATTGTGCTGACGGAAGTCGTTGAGCTTCGTTACCAGGGCCTGGTTGAAGGATTTGGCCGAACGCCCGTGTTGCCGTCGAACGAAATCATAGAGAATATCTTCGTCGAAAGTCTCCCCGGCGGTATTCTGCAGGTCCGTTAGCCCATCCGTGTAGGTAAGAATGAGCGCCTGGTGTGGCAGGCTGACCGTGCCAACTTCCAGGATGGGCAATTCATCGATGGTGCCAAGCACCATAGTGCCCTCCGTGAGCAACTTAATGCCCCCCTCATGCACCAGTACTGGTGGTGGGTGCCCGGCGTTGACGTAGCAAAGTTCGTGCTTCTCGATGTCGTATTCGGCCACGAAAAAGGTGACAAATCGCTCTCCGTTTGTGATTTGGTAAACGGCAGTATTGATTTCTTTCATGAAGTCGTAAAGGCTCGTCCGCTTCTTGATCAAGGTGTGGAAGTTGGCCTGGAAGTTGGCCATTAACAGGGCTGCACTCACGCCCTTTCCAGTGAAGTCGCCGATACAGAACACCAACTTCTTGTCGTCAAATTCCTGGAAGTCGATGTAGTCGCCGCCGACCCCCAGTTTAGGTTGGTAAATCGTACTTATCTCATAAGCATCCCGCATCGGGAACCGATCAGGGATGAGCATTTTCTGCACCTTGGCACCAAGGTCCATATCTGCCTCCAGCCGTTCTTGTTCGATCTGCCGACGGAACAGCCGCTTGTTCTCAATGGCTACGGCAATCACGTTCGTAATGGTCGTGATGATCTGCACCCGCTCAAACATGTCCTCCTCTTCCTCAAATTCACCGATGAGGATGTAAGCGATGGGCCGCTCTTTGTGTAAAACCGGAACAACCTGAAGGAAATTGGCAAAAAACGAGCCTTCCGGCTCTCCGTCAATCAGTCCGGCACGGGTGAAACGACGCATTTCTTGGCCGAAATCTATCCGGGGAACTTCAATATCTTCGAGCCCGATGGCAGCAGCGATGAGCCATTGTTTGTCATCCGAGCTGTTCCTGACGAACAAAGCCATCCGCGTTAGCCGAAGTTCCTTGCGGAGAAAGACCCGGTACATGTCGAAGAGATCTTCCGCAGCAACGTTGTTATTGATCGCCTGGGTGATCTGTAGCAGGCGCTGCACCTGTAGCTGGCGCAGGTGGAGTTCACGTTCTAGACTTTGTAAGCGAGATACTGGCTGAATCATGTGTGGCGTAAATATAGCACACGCTGCATTGTTGGAATAGGTCGGCGGCCGACGGTATGTGGAACACTTTGGGTAGGCCTGAGTCGTCAGACCAACTTTTATCCGGCTACGCCAGGCTAAAAGAATTGGTCGAACGACCGATCCAAGCCATTATTCACCGATCCAACGACCGCTCAGTCAATAATCAAACTAAAGCCCACCCCATGAATATTTTCAATCCGGATGCGGGCGTCCTGCTTAAGGTACTTCCGCAGCCGGCTGATGAATACATCGAGGCTTCGACCTAAGAAATAATCGTTCTCGCCCCATATTTTCTCCAAGATGTCTGCTCTTTCACTGACTTCGCCCCGGCGACTGCCCAGGTAGTTGAGCAGCTCCGCCTCCCGGCGGGTAAGGCGGCGCGGTGCTTCCTTTTTGTACGTCAGTTGTAGTTTGTTGAGGTCGAAGGTATAATCTCCGATCCGGCGTGGATCGAAGGCCGGGGAAGAGGGCCGTACTTTGTTTCGCCGGAGGAATACCTCGATTTTCAGGATCAGCTCCTCGATACTGAAGGGCTTGGTGATGTAGTCGTCGGCACCCAGCCGGAGGCCCTGGAGGCGATCCTCCTTAAGGCTCTTGGCCGTAAGGAAAAGGATGGGGACGTCCTGGTTTTTTTCGCGAATGCGCCGGGCCAGTTCAAATCCGTCAATTCCGGGGAGCATAACGTCCAGCAGGCATAAGTCGTAGGAGAAATCAGATTTTCCGATTTCCTCCATCGCTGCGTTACCATCCGGGCAATGGGTTACATTGAATTCGCTCAGTTCGAGGTTGTCGCGGGTGACGAAGCTCAGGCTTTCGTCGTCTTCAACGTAGAGGAGATGGGCTTTCATGGCGTGTGGTTTGATAAACTAGTGAATGCAGGTTTCAAATGGTACAGGTTGCAGGTTTCCTAATCCCCCAGTAGGTTGATTTTCAAATGGAAGATCGTCCCCTGATCCGGTTTACTCTCCACCCGAATCGTCCAACCGTGTGCGCGGCATATTTGGGCAACGTAGAACAACCCGAGCCCGAAGCCCTTGACGTCGTGCACGTCTCCGGTAGGAACGCGGTAGAATTTTTCGAAGAGGCGCTCTTGGTGCTCAGGTTGGATGCCTGGGCCGCGGTCCGCAACGTAGAGGTGAAGCTGATTGGCCTTGCGCCGACCGCCGATGGTGATGTGCGGCGGGTTGCCACCATACTTCACGGCATTGTCCAGCAGGTTATGGATGATGTTGGAGAGGTGCACCGGGTCGGCCTGCAGCAGTAATGGCCCGTCGGGCATCCGGTTTTCGAGCTGGCCGCCGAGCTCGTCCGTCCGGGCAGCAATGCTACCGGTCAGGGAGGGCAAGAGGTGCTGGAGGTCCATCTTTTCCTTTTTAATCTCGAAGTTGCCCTTTTCGATCTTGCTGATCTGGAGTACCTTTTCTACCTGTCCGTTGAGCCGTTCGTATTGCTCGTGGATCAGGCGCGCGTAGCGCGCCAGCCGGTCGTCTCCCGAGACGCGTTCGTCGCGCATAAATACGCTGGCGGCGATGCGGATGGTCGACAGCGGCGTTTTGAACTCGTGGGTCATATTGTCGATGAAGTCTTTCTGCATCGAAGCCAGCCGACGTTGCTTCAAAATGATAATCAGCGAGTAGATGAAGAAGGCGACTGTAAGTAAAAGGACGGCGCTAAAAAAGACCACCAACTGCATCTTTTCCCAGATGTAGCCCGTGCGCTCCGGGAATTTGACGCCGAAATAATAGAGCAGGTTTTTGTCGGGGGGCAGGTAACTGGTTTGTTCGGCGGGCTCCTGCGACTGGGGCTCAGTGGTTGGTTCGCAACGGGCGACGTAAGCCATCTCGTCGTTGGCGCAATCAAAAATTGCGTACTCAAAGGGAACATCCACCTGACGGAGGACCAGTTCCTGCTGCATCAGTTCCTCCAGGCGGAGTGCGTCGATCTCACTTTCGATGTTCACGATGAAGTAGTTGCTGGAGCGCTGGCGGACGATGTCCCGGCTAGGCAAGGCGCTGTTGTTCTCTGCCGCTAACTGACGGGCAACACCATAAAGAGCCAACTGCACTTTTTGATTGAACTCCGTATCGTTGAGGTTCCACGTCGTCGCCACCCAATAAGATTGCATCCCGACAATGCCGAGGATGGCAATGACGCCCAGGATGATGACCCGGTTGATGATGTGCTGCTGCATGGGGTACTAGTTACAAGTTCCAGGGTTCAAGTTACAGGTTGCGAATTGCAGGTTGCAGGTTGTCGTACTGCGGAAGGACGACTCTTGTATTGGAACACTTTCGTAAGAATGAGGATAACTTCCGGCTTCTTATGCCGTGCTGCTCCGTTAACAAGGCGTTAACCAAGCAGGTTGCGAGCAGAAGGCCTCCTGGCCCGAGTGCAAACGGGGGCCGAAGGCTCTCGGAGCGTGTTATGTCAAGAAAACCGCTAATGCTTTGTCAGGGCAATTTTGTCATGCCATCTATTGCGTGTTTCTTCGTTTAGGGCGAGTGGGCTGAGCCCCGAGAATTCTCGGGGCTCAGCCCACTCGCCCTAAGGTAGACGCCGCCACCAAAGACTAAACCCCACCAGCACCTAATATGACAAAAACGACCTGAAAGACCCTGGATTAGCTTGCCGTTCTCCCATTCTTTTCTGCATTTTTTTGGCGAGGCCGCAGGTGCAAGGTAAATGGTTTGGAGCAAAGTTATGGTCAACGAAACTTACTGGCTGGCCCACTAGAAACAGGAACTGGGAGTAGTGTTTTTTAGCAGGTGGTCTACCATTGTCGCTGACCAGCATGCTTACCTTTGAACCATGGACAACCCGCCCACCAACTTAGAATTCTCGCGTGCCGGTACCAAGGATGCCCTGGCCCTCTCTCTGCTGGCCGACTTCTCCTTCCGTGCTACCTTCATCAAAGATTTTCGCAACCGACAGGACCTCGATGATTATTGCCAAAAGACTTTTGCTTACCCCAAATTCCGCCACAGCCTTGGCAAGGCAGAGAATTACTTCCTGCTCGTAAAGATTGATGATGAAATGGTCGGCTATGCTAAGCTGAAACTCGACGAACGTCCCGTTCAACTCCAGAAAATTTATCTCCATCCGGCTTTCCTGGGCCGGGGGATCGGCAAGGCCTTGCTGGAGGAAAGTAAAAAGATTGCCCGGGAGGCTGGTGCGGGTAAACTCTGGCTGGCGGTCGAGGAGCAAAACGAAAAGGCCATCGCCTTCTATAAACGAACCGGCTGGGAAACTACCGATGAGTTCGATTTCCAGATTGGTACCCAAGCCTTTCACTTTTTCCGGATGGAGTTGGATTTATAGTGGGGCTTTCCTTTGCTCCTTTAACCTTTCCTTGTACCTGCGGCCGCGCCTTATTAGTCAGAGAGTCAAATAGTCAATGAGTCAGAGAGTCAAGGAGTGGTTGACTCATTGACTGTTTGACTCCCTGACTATATTTGCCCCATGTACCAGCTCCTCAAGCCCCTCCTCTTCCAAATAGCGCCCGAAAAAGCGCACCACCTCACCGTCTCCGGCCTGGCTGCTGCCCTGGCGACGCCGGGCGTAAGCGCTGCCTTCCGGGCTACCTACAAACTGGAAGACCCTAAACTGGAGCGAACGGTCTTTGGTCTGCCATTTCCCAACCCCGTCGGCCTGGCGGCCGGCTTCGATAAAGACGGTAAATACTACCATCACATGGCCAGCCTAGGGTTTGGTTTTCTCGAACTCGGTACCGTCACGCCCTTGCCACAGGATGGCAACCCCCAACCCCGCCTCTTCCGCCTCCCACAAGACCG
>JBGCFZ010000179.1:0-10008 GCA_045110355.1 Lewinella sp.
TGACCGGAGCAACCGCCAGTAGCCTGAACGAGGCCGAGCTGATCAAAAAGCATTTCGGTAAGCCGCCGCACGTATACGCCCCGGTGTACCGGCCACATGAATTTGAGGAAGTTGCTGGCATGGCCGGGCACCTCACCTTCAATACGTTGACGGAACTGGAGCGCCATCGGGAAACCTGGGAACGACTGGGGACCAACGTCGGCCTGCGCGTCAACCCGGAGTACAGTCCGGTAGAGACCGACCTGTATAACCCTGCTGACCCCCATGGCCGACTGGGGGAAACCCTGCCCAATCTGCCAGCCAAACCACCGAAGGGGCTGAAAGGCCTCCACGTCCACACCCTCTGCGAATCCACGGCGGAGCACACTGCCAAGCTGATCGAACGCGTAAAAGCCCAGTTCGGCCACTACCTCGAACAGGTCGAATGGCTAAACCTCGGTGGTGGGCACCTGATGACCAAAGACGGCTACGACACAGACCTATTGATCAAAACCCTGCGCACGCTCCGCCAGCGCTACCCACACCTGGAGGTCATCCTGGAACCCGGCAGTGCTCACCTGTGGGGAACGGGAACGCTGCAAAGCAATGTTCTGGACATCGTCAATAATTATGGTCATCGCACGCTGATGCTCGACGTCAGCTTCACCTGCCACATGCCCGACACCCTGGAGATGCCTTACCGGCCAGACCTTCGTGGTGCCAGCAAAGAGGCTAAGCCTGAATTCCCCTACGCCTACCGCCTTGGGGGCATGAGCTGCCTGGCCGGCGATTACCTGGCGGAATACCATTTCTCTCAGCCTGTTCGGGTTGGTGATAAGCTCATCTTCGAAGATATGGCGCACTACACCGCGGTGAAAACGACGATGTTTAACGGCGTTCCACATCCTGATATTTGTGTGGTGGATGCGCATGGGGAAGTGACGGCCAGGCGGTCGTTTACTTATGAGGATTATGAGGCTAGGATGGGGTAGGGAGTGAGTCACTGAGTTGGAGAGTTCGTGAGTTGCTACCGCTGTTACCACTCACTTTGCTGCGCTTGTTCGCCCAAGGTGAGCAAGCGTAGCGCCGCGAACGGCCCTTGCGGTAGCCTATAAACTATCATATCTATCAAGCTATCAAGTGCGGCAGCAACTCAGGGACTCACTACTTCATTAACTCAGCATGAATCCTGTACTCCTTCTATTGGGGGGCTGAATACCTGAAGGTAGTTGGAGCTGAGAAGGGGTTAATAGCGGGCGAATTGGTGTTTGCTTGTTGAGTGTATTGTGTTGATATTCATTGATTTAGGATTTTGTTGCGTTTTAGTAACCATTGTGTGTCTAGAACGCAAGATTATTTTATGTCTTTTTTTATCTCTAACCGGCCCCTCACTTTTGGGGTGTCAGGAAAGGACAGCTGATGTATTGACCTTCCGGATAAACTATTTTCTCACCCCTTAATATTTTAATTATGAAGCTCATATTTCTTAAGCCCAGGAACCTTCGAGACATTATTGGCGGCGGTCTCGACAACCCTAGTTGTAGGGACGACTCTAATGATGATGGCGACAACCAGTACCCTGGTGGCCCAACCATTTTTATTCCGGGATTTCCTCCAATCGGAGGCTAGATTAATTTTCATTACTGCGGGTTATGCCGAAAACCGCTTTTCAATAGAGTAGGCAATCTAAATTTTTTACCATGAAATCTTTATTCTTTTCCGTATTCGTTCTCCTTCTTTCCGTTTCAGCTTTTGCGAATGGTAATGTTGTAGAATCGGTCGATATTGATGTAATCACTATGGAAATGCCTGCTCCCGTATCGGATGTAGTCGTTGATGAAGTAGCATCGTGTACATTGACCATGGATCTCACAATTACTAATCCTGATGGTACCACGTCAACCTATAAAGGAACGGTTACTGTGAACACAGACTGTACGACGGCGATCAAGGCATTTGCCTCGGCCTAATTTCTTACCAATATCAAAGGATGAGGTATTCGGGATTATTACGGGACCGTTTTGATAACTGCATGTTTCGTGGTAATCCCGAGGCCTTGTCAAATTATTCTTTTAATCAATTATCTAAAATAATAAATAATGAAAAATCTAAAGTATTTTCTCTCTTTTGCGCTCCTACTTACTTTCTCCGTAATGAGTTTTGCGGGAGATGTTGGCCATAATCTTTCTACTGACAGTGATGAGATCGAAATGTACCAACCTAAAGCAACTACTCCCGTAGCCAACGAGGTTGTTGGCCGCGACTGTACGGTCAACGTTGATGTGACGCTCGACGATGGTACAGTCATTAGTGGGACCATTGTCATTTCTGACATCAGCTGGATTCGTTGCGCGGCAATTCACGTTGCAGATTTCTTTTCGAATGCATTTTGATCTCAAATATTAATTGAAGGGTGGGCGAAGCCTACCCTTCTTTATTTCATCACTTGTAATCATCGCTATAATGTTCAAAGTTAAGTACATCTTATTCCTTTTTGCCTCTTTATTTAGTATTGACCTTGCAGCGCAGTTGCCTTCAGCTGAAGTAGTGGGAGGGGTATCATACATCCAGGTTCTTTCCTTTCCAGGGGAAGACCCAGTCGAAAATAATTATGATTTTTTCTTTAGTCAAAGTCAAGGTTTATTCATTAGGCAAAACGAATCCGAGCATAGGGCTGGGAATGGCCTCAAGCCAGAAGTAAATGAGACGGAAGAAGGAACAAGTGTTTCGTATGATTTTTCAACGGAGCACCGCTGGCCAATGCATACTGATGTTACCAATGAAGAAGTCCTACAAGAGGTCATTCTTTTTAGCCGTGGTAAGAATCAGGAATATCTGGTCAAGGAAAAAAAGTTCCCGGTCCGTTGGAAGTTGACTCAAGAGGAAAAAAATATTGGCAGTATCCTATGCAGGAAAGCAACAGGCTTTTTTCGGGGTAGGGAATATATAGCCTGGTATGCCCCTGAAATTCCCGTTCGCCTGGGGCCATGGAAATTTGAGGGCCTGCCCGGCCTGATTTTGGAGATTTATGATACACGCAAGCACGTGTTCTTCTCTGCTACCAGTGTGCAGCTGCCTTTAGCAGTAACGGAATTACCGGATACCTGGCTCACTGCTAAGAAAGAAGTACAAGTCATTAGCCTGAAAGAATGTGTCGCCATTACGCGTAACCAAAAAGATGAGGCCGTTCAAGCCATAATGGCTCGCCTGCCAAGAGGTGCTGTATTAGAACTAGAAGATAAGGAGCCTAATAAAATAGAAACCAGCTATGAATTCGATCATGAATAAAATTGGCCGAGTATTTTTGCTGACTTGCCTGGGGCTTTGCTTACTATTAAACTTCAATAGCCTAGAAGGGCAATCTGAATTACTCGGTTTAATTACTGAGCACGAAACAGGCAAACCCATAATTAGCGCTCAGGTGCTTGTGTTTGCGCTGACGGATAATAGTTTAGTCGGTTCCACTATTTCAGATGTGACTGGTTCTTATTCATTGACAGTTAAGCAGCATGAAGAGGTTAGGGTGGAGGTTTCTGCACTTTTCTTTCAGTCGCAGCGGGAGGTGCTTAAGCTGAAACCAGGGCGTATGGAACGGAACTTCCGACTACCTGCTAAGGCAATGAAGTTAAATGAGGTAGCGATCGTTGCAAAACGCCCGGTTAAGATAAATAGCGATACGACAGTTTACGATGCAGCTTACTTTGCGCGCGGTGATGAAGTGGTAGCCGAAGACTTATTAAGGAGTATCCCCGGGGTTGCCGTAGGCCAGGATGGGAAGGTCACCATTCGTGGCCGCGAAGTAGAAAAAGTGATGATTGACTCGGACGATTTTTTTGAAAAAGGTTACCGTACCTTGACTAAATCACTGAGGGCTTCCTTTATCGAGGCAGTGGAAGTTTTGGAGAATTATTCGAATTTAAGCCTGCTCAAAGGCTTTGAAAAGTCTGGTAAGGTGGCCATTAATCTTAAGCTAAATGATACAGCCCGGTCGCGGATTTTTGGAGATATGTTTGCTGCCGGAGATGTCACCAGTCTGAAACGATACGCTGGGCAATCTAATTTGGTCAACCTACAGGGCACGCAAAAATTCTACGCACTATTGTCCGCCAATAATATCGGTGATCCTCCCTTGGATGCTATTGGCAACCTATGGAATCCAATACCTGTGACGGATAATAGCCTCATCCAGTATGAACAAAGTTTCCAAGGACTTACATCACTTAGTAGCCCACAACCAAGTTTTCGCTTCAATCGCACCATTGATAACCAACTGGAAGTGGCTTCTCTAAGTGGCATACATCACTTGGGTAATAAGGTGAAATTACGCCCCCTCTTTTCCGGCTTCTCTGAAACCCAAGATGCCGCAACAGATAGGTTAGAGATGTTTCACATTCAAGATCAGGATCAAGTTGTTAATCGACGAAGTTTCGCTAACCGAAATATATTTCAACAGCTGATGGGAAGGGTCGATTTATATGCCGATATCGATGATCGGCATCAACTGACGGCCCGTACTTCCTTTGCATTGGAAGACAATCACTTCCTTAATGAGGCGCTCATCAATAATCGTCCCAACATGGAGAACCTGAGTGTCTCCCGAAAAGCATTTTCTCAAAGAGTTACCTATTTGAAGAAACTCTCCGCTAAGACTGCTTGGTTATTAACCGGATTTGGAGGGGTTGAACACAGGCCGGAAACGTACCAATCGAGTAATAATCAATTCCATCCTATCCTGAGCTCGAATGCGCTTAATGGTAAATTAAACCAGACCGTCTGGAATGATAAGAAGTACCTACATCTAGAGTCACATCTTTTTTTCAATGGCGATGAAACAAGAGAAATTGGAACAGAGGTACTTACAGGCATAAAGACCGAAGTGTACAAACTTGCTCATGAGGTGTCCTCCACAAGTACGTATAACCCGATTTTTAACCGCTCTGTTGGCGGGGACGCGCTATCGGGCATAAACAATCGTGACCTCTATCTTGTGGCCATTCACAGCGGAAAGGTGCGTAGACTGGAATACAAAGCAAGGGCCGGCGTGCACCACCTGACGATAAATGGTTCGGAAGAGTTGAGGGCAATTAATAAAAGTAAGACGGTCCTTTTCCTCCCGGCAGTTCGCCTTAAATACAATTTAGGTAAGAGAGATTATTTAGAGCTAAGTGCCGCACGGCGTATTACAAAGCCAGGCGTTGTAGATCTTTTTCCTGGGGTTTATGTCGCAAATAACGGACTGCTCCGTAGTGGTGATGATAACCTCGCCCCAATGCTGAGTTCACAGGTGATATTGTCTCATATACATGGACACTTCAGTGATCGATTCTCCATTAATTCGACTTTAGCTTATCAATACGATCATGAATATCTCTCCGCACAAACGGCGATAATTGGCGCTTTTACCCACCAGCGGGTACTTCGGTTGCCAGGAAGAGAAATTGTCCAGCTGTCCAGTTCAGCAAGCCAGTTCTTTCCCGGTATTCGAAATAGCCTGAGGGCTAGCCTCAGCCTCGCCCGTGCCACTTATCATGACGACATTTTCGGATTGCCAGAAAGGCGTAGCATCACATCTATCAGTGGGACTTCTGGGATTGAGCTTCGATCGACCTTCACGGGGGCTTTCAATTATCATACCGGACTATCCATCAACTTGTCCCGCTTTTCTGGAGATGCAGCAAGTGCTTACCAAGAAAGACGATTCTTTAGCGACTTTAGCCTTAAAGCAGGGAAGCGCATCAGAATAAACATGATGGCTGAATCTTTTCAATTCTCGAACGACCTTTCCGAACCGCAACAATTATGGTTGCTTGATGGAGGAGGAACCTTTGACCTGGTTCCCAAAAAGATAACCTGCACGCTTAAAATTCGTAACCTGTTTAATAACGGCATCTTTCAAACTATTGATAATTCTGCCGTTCTTACCAGCCAGAATAACTACCGATTACTACCTCGGATGATCTTGGTTGGGATGAAGGCCATTCTATGAGTCATTGAGTCGGCGAGTCACTGAGTTGCTACCGCTGGCACTACTCACTTCGCTACGCTTGTTCGCCCAAGGTGACCAAGCGCAGCGCCGCGAGCGGCACTTGCGGTAGCCTATAAACTATCATATCTATCAAGCTATCAAGTGCGGCAGCAACTCAGGGACTCACTACTTCATTAACTCAGCTCTAGCAGCAACCAAAGCAAGTTTCAACCTACCAGTGGCCTTACCTCCCCCCGAAATGGAACCAGTTTTCTTATTCTTTGAAGATACCCTTACTTAGCTACCGCATATGGCATACGCTCTGCCGCGTTCCGAAGCAGGTCAAATACCATCCGGTCGTACTTTCCATTAAAATGAGTGCCACCGTTCTCATAACTCCAGATCAGCCCTTCGTCCGCCGTGAAGAGGTTGAGATAAATACGGGACTGTGGCAGTTCATCTGCTAGGTATAGCCTACCCGGAACATAATCCATTCTGGCATCGTAGTTTAAACGGCTGGCCAAAACGGCATCGACGCCCAGGGCGCTGGCCATTTCGGCGTATTCAGTTACCCCGGCAGCGGCAAGCTGCGCGTTGGCGGTGTCAATGTCCAGTACCCTGATGTCCAAAACGCCCTGCTTGCGGCGCGCCTCGACCCAGTCCGCCAGCGCAAGTTGGATACCGTTGGAGATGGTCTTTTTGTCGGGTACTAAGGCCCAGTTCTTGTGGTCGGGTCGCTCGAATTTGTAGTGCACTTTCGGCTGGATGATGGCAATGGTGGTGTGCTTTTCGGCAATGGATTCGAGCCCGGTGGCCTCATAAACACGAGGGGTACAGCTGGCAAAAAATAAAGCTCCACAGATCAGAAATAGGTAACGCATAGGATTTTTGTTTTGGTGTAATACTAGCACATATTGTAAGTAATACTTTTATAACAAGACGAGACACTGTTTTGTGGGGCTGGTGACAAAAAAATTACAAATCTTATTTTGCCGATTGAAGACCCTCAACCGATAACTCATGTAGCTGACTTTAACATTTTTGGCAGCTGCTATTCAGCGCATTTTTGGATTGGCGAATCGCTAAGTCGCTGCCGTTAGCACCGTCAGTGGAACTTAGCCTGAAGATGTTGGGGGCATTACTACCCGTCGTTGGCGCTTAGAGGCAGGAAGCCCTTGTGAAAAAGATCACACGTCTCATTTTTCTTAAAAAACCTTTAGAATCGTTCCCGTCCATCGTTAAACTATGCTAAAATTTTGCCTGGCTTTTAGAGAGTCTCTAATTATGTGATCAGAACCCATTATTACATTAAAAGCCCATTAGTATGCGCAAGTCAATTGTTCTTTCCCTTCTTTGCTTTTGCTTTGGAAGTTTTCTTTTAGCCCAAAACGATGCCAAGCTCTCCCTTGAAGTGCAGGTTGGAGTTGGCTCTTACACCACCTTTTCAGACTTTCAGGAGACCATTTTTACGGAAGGTGATCGTGCGTTTAATCGTTTTAGTAGCAACGTGGCTGAAAGTGATGTGATTCCTTACCTTTCTGTTGGGCTTCAGGTTCAATTGAACGATCGCTGGCAACTGGCCCCATTTTTGCAATACCAATCTGGCGATGGAGCGCTCAATGAAAATGATCTTTCTATCTTCGGAGTAAGTGCAACAGTACCCGTAGAGCAGGTGTTTCAGTCATCTTCTACCAATAGTATCAACGCATTGACGGGAGGTGTTGAATTGCGCTACCGGCTAGTAAGTCTGGCTAAAACTCAATTGCATTTTGGGACGGGTATTGCCTACACGGTCCGTAGTCATAATTACCGCAATGAACTGGAAGTAGACTTTAATGAAGACCGCACAACCAGAGGTATTATTGAAGGCTTTACCACCGAAAATAAATCGGCCGTTTCCATACCCATATCCATAAGCCTTGAACAAGGTATAAGTGACCGGATCTCTATTACGCTTAATGCCAGAGGCCTAATATTGATTGGCCTGGAGGATAGGGCCTGGACTGCAGGGCTTGGGGTACGTTACAAACTATAAACCAGGGAGACCGGGCTCATCGCGGGCAGGGTTAGCCCGTCACCGCCACCTTAGCCGCAGCCAAAGCAGCCTCCAACCCTCCAGGGTCCTTTCCCCCCGCAGTAGCAAAGAACGGCTGGCCACCGCCGCCGCCTTTGATGCTCTTAGCGAGGCCACGGATCATCGTCCCTGCATTAAGCTCGCCTTTGTCGGCCAGGTCCTTGGAAAGAGCCAGCGTGAGTAAGGCCTTACCATCATTTTCAGAGCCGAGCAGGACGAAACTGTTCTCGTTTTCACCCGTCAGCTGGAAGGCGAGGGTCTTGATGGCCGCCGCATCGGTCAGCGGAACCTTAGCCGCCAGGAAGTTGACACCGTTAACGACCTCAAAAGCTTTTTCAAGATCTCCTTTGACGTTGCCAGCAGCCGCTGCCTGCATCTTTTCGATCTCCTTCTTCAGGGCTCTGTTTTCGTCCTGCAGGGTGGCCACAGCCTTTACCGGATTACTGGAGCCCTTTACGAGGTCACGGATCTCACCGAGGGTAGCCAGCCGTTCATCTACGTAGGCCAGTGCGCCAGCTCCGGTCACGGCTTCAATCCGGCGGATGCCGGCAGCAACGCCGCCCTCGGCGGTGATCTTGCAAAAGCCGAGCTCTCCGGTGTACTTCACGTGGGTGCCGCCACATAGCTCAGAACTGAAGTCTGGGTCGAAGGTGATGATGCGTACGGCATCACCGTACTTCTCCCCGAAGAGCATCATGGCACCGGAGGTCCGGGCTTCCGCAATCGGTACATCCCGCCGTTCGATCAGGGGGATGTTCTGGCGAATCTTTTCGTTGACCAGGTTTTCTACCGTAGCCAGTTCTTCTTTTGTTACCGCTTCGTAGTGGCTGAAGTCGAAACGCATCCGCTTGGCGCGTACGTCCTGTCCTTTTTGGATGGCGTGGTCACCCAGCACTTCGTGCAGGGCAGCGTGGATCAGGTGAGCAGCCGTATGGTTACTGCTGATGGCCTGGCGTTCGGCGGCTTTCACCGTAGAGATAACGTCCGCATCCGGCTCCGAGGGGAGCTTATTGACGATGTGAACCGTCAGGTCGTTCTCCTTGATGGTGTTGGTAACATAGATGGTATCGGCACCTACCTGCAAAGACCCGGTGTCTCCCACCTGGCCACCGCTTTCGCCGTAGAAGGGCGTGCGGTCCAGCACGACGTGGTACTGCGGCTTGTCCTTCACCTTCACGGTGCGGTACTTCGTGATTTTTGCGCCGGCATCGGAGAGGTAGTCGTAGCCGATGAAGACGGAGTCTTCGTCGGACAAGACGGTCCAGTCGCCGACTTCTTTGGCGGCGTCTTTGCGGCTGCGGGCCTTCTGCTCTGCTAGGGCGGCGTTGAAACCGTCTTCGTCGATGTTCAATCCTTGCTCCGTGGCGAGCAGGCGGGTTAGGTCGATCGGAAAGCCGAAAGTATCGTAGAGTTCGAAGACATCTTGTCCGCCGATTACGCCACCTTTGGAGTCGAGGTTAGCGAAACGGGTAAGCCCGTTTTCCAAGGTGTTCAGGAAAGACTTCTCCTCACTCTCAATGATCTTAGTAATCTGTGCTTCCTGTTGCTTCAGCTCCGGGAAGGCCTCGCCCATCTCCTGCACCAGCGTCTTCATCAGCTTATTGATGAACGGTGTTTTTTGGTCCAGGAAAGAGTAGGCGTAACGTACGGCCCGGCGCAGGATGCGACGAACGACGTAGCCAGCGCCACCGGAGCCCGGCAGCTGCCCATCAGCAATGGTAAAGGCGACAGCGCGCAGGTGGTCGACGATGACGCGCATGGCCATGTCTGCCTTGGCCTCGTCGGCGTACGAGCCGCCGTAGGTCTTACCCGTCAGGCGTTCAATTTCGCCAAGTAGCGGGGTGAAAACGTCGGTATCGTAGGTGGCTTCCTTACCCTGCATAATCATGCAGAGGCGTTCGAAGCCCATGCCGGTATCGACGTGTTGCTCGGGCAGGTTTTCAAGGCTGCCGTCGGCTTTGCGGTTAAACTGGATGAATACGTTATTCCA
>JBGCFZ010000180.1:0-5617 GCA_045110355.1 Lewinella sp.
AACTGCGGCGTCTTTTACCCGCTGGCTGCGTTGCTTGAATCCTCATTTAGCTACGGCTAAACTCCGGTTCAAGCGCCTTGCCCACAGGCAAAATTCACCAGCATTTAATGCGACAGAATCGACCTGACAAAGCACTAGTACAGTGGTCTGCCAAGTTTACTTCAGTAAGAAGTGTGCCTCTACCTCCACGGGAATATTATCCGGCAAAGTTGCCATACCGACGGCACTGCGAACACCGACACCCTTTTCCGTCCCCCAGACCTGAGCGAACAGCTCGCTGCAGCCGTTGATGACGTAGGGGTGGCGTTCAAAATCCAGGGTGGCGTTGACCATGCCCAATACTTTGACGACGCGTTCGACCCGGTCGAGGGAACCAAGATTGGCCTTCAGGGTAGCGAGGATGGCCAGGCCGACCTGTTGGGCGGCAAGTTTTCCGGCCTCTACGTCAAGGTCCTCCCCCACTCTGCCAATAATGAGGCTACCGTCTTCCTGCACCGTTCCGTGGCCGGAGACATAGGCGATGTTACCGACGATGAGAAAAGGCTTGTAAACCCCCAGTGGTTTAGGAGCGGGCGGTAGCTTGAGGCCCAGGTTGGCTAAATTTTGATCTGCAGACATGCCTTAATATGGATTAATAAAAGTAAGTTAGCCCTTTCAAAAAGAGAAAGCTGGGGCAATTTAGCCGAAGTAATCCGAGATCGCAATTATTATGAACGCCATTCGATTCAATTTTCAATTCGATGCCCAAAAGATGGCACAGGAATTAAAAAAAATTTCTTCCGCTTTCAAGCCCATCTACTCGCGGAGCACACAGGATGGCAAATTGATGGGTATTCACCTGATCAACTATGCATTGGATGACGAGAATGCAGGAGCACACCAAGCTACACAGGAGCTAAAGCAATCGCCTTATTTACAGTCGGTACTGGACACCTTTAAGTGCAACAAATTTAATTTCCGGGTACACAACCTGACCTCCGGCGGGAAGATCACTCTTCACCGAGACCACGGCAAGAGTATTAAGGATCGGGTGATCAGAATCCATATCCCGGTTACCACGAACGAGGACATCTACTTCTACGTGAACGGTGAGCGCATCAAGATGCAAAACGGAGAGTGCTGGCTGGCTGATATCTCCAAAGAGCACGAAGTAGAAAATCGGTCATCAACCGACCGCATGCAGCTGATGATAGATTGCGGTTTGAACGAGTGGTGGGAAAAAGTGCTGGCGGAACACGGGGTAGAGGTCCCTTCGGTTTCCAATTGGTCTCGCCTAAGACTTGAGGATCTCCTGGCGATGAAGGAACACCTTTTGGCCATGGATGCAGCGGCTAATAAGGGGTTGTTGGAGGAATTGGCGGAAGAAATTGGGCGGAAGACAATGGCTTCGTCAGGGTAGGTGTAAGGTGTTATAAAATCAAGGAGTTAAGCTGCTCTTTATGGTGGATTGATGGAAGGCAAGTTATTACGATCAACCAACCTTCAGTCGGAACAACCGATTGAACCAGCCTGCTCTATTGTTTCTTCCTTTGCACCTGCGTCCGCGCCTGAAAATGTCCTAAAGGGAAGCAGGCGCGGCCGCAGGTGAAATAAATTGGAAAAGGGAGCCAGAAAACATTGCCTGCCTCCTCAATCCGACCAGTTATTCAGTACCAGGCCGGTTCAAGCCTTTGGGAGACCGACCGAAAAAAGCCAATAATCCGAGAATCACCACACAGACAACTATATTTTGCACCAGTAATGGGGTGATTTTTTCCGGAGACGTAACGACAAGTTGTGAACTGGCCGTAAGTAGAAAATTAGTCATTGCTTATATTTTTAAGGTTGATTAATTTCGTTTAGCGATTCTATACCTAAGTCAAAGTGGTCCGTCAAACCATCGTTGTCTGCCCGATGAGGTAATAATAGAAGGGTATTCCGATGATGATATTAATCGGAAAAGTAATTCCGAGGGCCATCGGAAGGTAGATTCCGGGATTAGCTTCGGGCACCGCATTTTTATACGCCGCTGGCACAGCGATGTAAGAGGCACCCGCTCCCAGGATGGAGAACAAGAGCAAATTGCCTGCCGACTGCGTGAACAGGGAAGCCAGGCCCAGCGCCATCAATCCGTTAAAAAATGGGAACAATCCTGCGAATAGGATCAGGTAACCACCATTTTTCCGCATTCCACTCAGTTGACTGCCCGCCTGAAGTCCCATATCCAGGAGAAATACTGCCAGGAAGCCCTTGAAGATGTCAGTAGTAAAAGGTTTAATCCCTTCCGCTTGCTGATCACTGGCCAGGTAACCAATGATCAAACTACCCAGGATTAAAAACACACTGGCATTATTAACAGAGTGGTTAAACACCTCTAAGAAGGCCTGCTTGCGGGGAGGTTGATTTGCTCGTTGCTGTTTTTTGAAAAGCCGGATAAGCAGAATCCCCACAACGATGGCTGGCGCTTCCATTAGCGCCATTACCGCAATCATGTAGCCATCAAAACTAACCCCTTCGAATTCGAGGAAAGAGATGGCGGTTACAAACGTTACGGCACTGACCGACCCATAGGCTGCGGCTATTGCTCCGGCGTTGGAAACATTCACTTTACGCCGAAGCAAAAAAAAAGCGACCACCGGTACTATGCTGGCCAGAAAAAGACCTAATCCTAAAGAACCAAAAGTCTCATTTGTTAATGCATTGTGCGACAGCTCATTGCCACCTTTAAATCCAATGCATAACAACAAATAGATCGAAATAAATTTTGATGATGATTCGGGGATTTTAAGATCATTCTTAAAGCGAACGGCTAAGATTCCCAAAATGAAAAAAAGTAAAGCGGGGTTGGTAAGGTTCTCCAGGAGGTTTGACATGCAATTAGCAGATTTCGATCAGGGTCTTTTTGGTGTATTTTAATTTCAGGCCCATCTGTTCTGCCTGCAACATGATGCTGTGCAGCTTCAGATTTGCTTTTTCGTCAACTTGCAGCACACCGTTCTGGCCCAGACGTGCCTTGTCTCCTTCAATACCATTACGCTGCATCAACTGCAACATCAGGTCTTGCAATTCCTGTTCTGAGTAGCTGGACTTGTTGGAGGTGTTACAGCTGTGCGTGAAACTCTTTGAAACTTCTACTAACATCGCATTTTATTTTGTGGTGATTGATTGATTTGACGCCACAAACATGCGCGTTATTTTCATTACTTTTAATTTATATTACTTATGTAACACATAAACTATTACTTATGAACTACACATTGCACCAACTCCGAATCTTCATTAAAGTGTGTGATTACCAGAGTATTACAAAGGCATCAGAGGCTCTGTACCTCACCCAACCAGCGGTATCGATCCAGCTCAAAAAGCTACAGGATGAATTTGAAATTCCGCTTACGGAAGTTATTGGCAGGCAATTGCACGTCACCGAGTTTGGTCAAAGGATCCGTCTGTTGGCCCAGAACATCCTGGAGAAAGTAGATCAGATTGAGGTAGCTACTGATCATTATAAGGGGATTTTAACGGGAAACATCCGGATAGCGTCGGCCTCTACGGGCAAATACGTCATCCCTTATTTCCTGACCAGCTTTATGCGACAACATCCTGGCGTCAACATTTCCATTGACGTAACCAACAAGATGCAGGTAGTAGAAAGCTTGCAACAAAACAGTGTGGATTTTGCGATGGTCTCCGTTATTCCGCAAAACCTGAACCTTACTTGTGTCCCCCTCATCGCCAACGAGCTCTATCTCGTAGGCGCGCAGGACTACCCTGATTTACCGAAGAGAATGACCGCAAAAAAACTCGGTGATCATACCCTGATTTTCCGAGAAAAGGGGTCCGCAACGCTTTCAGCAATGAAGACTTTCCTAAGTAAAAACCAGGTCCAGGTCAAGCGCTCCATGGCTTTGGTTTCCAACGAAGCAGTAAAGCAGGCGGTACGAGCCGGTTTGGGCCTCTCCGTGATGCCACTTATTGGCATCCGTAGTGAAATACTTCTTGAAAAGATGAAACTGATTCCCATCAAGGGCCTGCCAATTATCACGCAATGGAATCTGGCCTACAGCAGTGGCAAACAACTCTCCCCGGCCTGCCAGGCGCTCGTAGAGTACATCCAATTGCACAAGGAAGACATCAGTAAGGAATTCTTTATTTAGGGCCTGTTTGGGCGGGGCCGCAGGTGCAAAAATAAGGATGGAGGAGCAGGGGACTAAACGCCCAGTCCAACAAAGGTGCTTGTGGGAAGCGCTGACTTCCTGGGGTAGCGCCTTTACCGCTGACGACGTGCCGTTTGGTCTCGGACAAAAGACTGGATCTCTTTGGGTTCATACACGCCTTCCAGCAGTTGTTGGAGCGGTACCACGTCTTCCAGCACGTTGCAGTAGGCGTGTCCTTTTTTTAGCCTCATCAGCTGGGTGAGTTCAAAGGTGAAGGGCGCATCACTCTCCTTACACTCCTCGCAATTACAGGGGATGATCTGCTCGGAGGTGATGTTCTTAAACCACCTTCTATGCAAGGATTCAATTTTCTGCCGTACGCGTTGTAATGCATATTTCCTGTTCCGGTAAGGAGGGTTGTCTTCTAAGACCTCAACCACTATTTGCCTTAACCCCGTTTTGGTCTCGCCGTCTTCCTCCCGCATCAACACCCGACAAACAGAACCATCAAATTCCATTCTTAAGATGGCCCCTTTCTTCCATACGATCTCCTGCCCTTCTATGATTTCGAGGTCATCACTCAGTTGAACAATCAGTCGAGACATTAACCCTTTGGGCATGATCGGATACTGGTAGCGGAACTGAAGTGCTGCATTGTAGTTTTTGCTCCATTGGTAGTGCGTGGGGCGGTCATCGGGCAGTAGTTGCGCAGCTACGTACTTTCCGCTTTCGGACCGGTAACAAATGTCGAAGTTGTTCTTGGACATCAGTTGGATCAGCTTATTGGCATCTACCCTGCTGTATTTCTCTTCCTTTTCACCAATCTGATAGGTATTCTCACAAAGAATTTTGGTCATGTCCCTTGCCGAGAACTTCCCCTTCAGTTTTTCCCTGATTTGTTCATTCTTAAGTACGGTGTACACGCCTTCCACCACCCACTCCGGGCTAAGTACAATTAAGTCCATCAGATTATCCTCCTCCCCCTGGAAGTGAAGGACGGAGCCCAGCTGGTGCAGGTACTCCGTCATCAGGAACTGATCCGCCTCCTCCGTCACCTCAAACGGCTTGCACAGGCTGTGCAAACGGCCACAATCAATGTAAGGTTTCTCCTGTGCCGCTTCGCGCAAAGACTCTCGGATGGCACTCCACTTTTTGGGCAATTCGTTCTTTACGATGGGTAAGTTGACCAAGCGTTGTTCGATGGATTCCCGCAGGCTTTCCCAGCGTTTATCGTTTACGGCCAGGTCCACTTCTATAAATTGATAGTCGAAGTCTTCGGCGTAAATCTTCAGAAGGTCCTGGTACTGGGGCATCCCGGTACTCCCCTTCTTTTTATTCAGGACGATGATCAGGGATACCTTCCCTCCAGATTTGTCCTTGCCCAACAAGCTGATGATCTTGAACCAATAGGCCAGGTTCGGGGCTTCGCCCCGTGCGCCCAACATCAGCACGTAGACAGCATTCGGCGTCAGGAAAAACTGGTG
>JBGCFZ010000181.1:0-39607 GCA_045110355.1 Lewinella sp.
TTGAGGTCTTCCATCTTTTTGCCTACCAGCTTACAGCCGTTGAGCAGGCCCGCGAGGGTAACGATGGCGGTACCGTGCTGATCGTCGTGAAAAACGGGGATGCCGATGTCCTGCAGCCGCCGTTCAATTTCAAAACTGCGGGGCGCAGAAATATCTTCCAGGTTAACGCCGCCGAAGACCGGTGCGATGAGGCGAACGGTTTCGATGATTTTCTCGACGTCCTGGGTGTCCAGGCAGATGGGAAAAGCATCAATATTGGCGAAACGTTTGAAGAGCATGGCTTTGCCTTCCATCACGGGGATAGAGGCGAGAGCACCGATGTCTCCCAGGCCGAGGACGGCAGAACCGTCGGAGACAATGGCCACGGTGTTACTCTTGATGGTGTACTTATAAACATCGTCGGGGTTAGCGGCAATGGCTTTACAAGGTTCGGCTACGCCGGGGCTGTATACAAGGGACAGATCGTCCTTGCTGCGAACGTCCATTTTGGGGGAGATCCTGATCTTACCCTTAAGGGTACGGTGAAGGTTGAGGCTTTCTTCGAAGTAATTCATGATTGGCTAAATCTTGGTTGGAGGGCGGAAGGTACGGAAAGAAGAAGTGATCGCTATTCAGGTATTCTCGACGATCAGATAAGTTGTAAAAGTTGATCAATCCAGTTTTGCCCATGATTAAGTTTAACATCAATAGGAATCCCTACGTATTCATAAGAAAGTAGGGACTTAGGCTTATTGACGCGTTCCGTAAATTGAACTCGATAGTTACCGCAAGGAGTAAAAAAGGGAGGGGTTCCCTTCTTATTACCATAACTGTAGGCAACTGCACCTCGGGTTCGCTCTCCGTAAATTTTTGCTCCCCGTTTTTTCATCTCCAAGGTAAAGAGTTCGGCGGCGCTGGCCGTTTCCTCGTTGACTAGTAGATGAAGTTGGAGTGGGAAGGAATACGCGTCAAGGACTTTGAGCAATTTATTGAACGCTCGTTCTCCTCCTCCTCCATTGCTCCGAATGTCAATAATCAAGTGCGTAAGAGATGGAAGTTTCCACTTTAAGCTGTCATAAGCCGCATGCAGCATATCTACGTTCAAATTGCTGCCTTCGAAACTCTTGAGGTAGAGATAACCGGCTCCTGGGCTCAGAGACAACATCTTCCCGGAAACCAATTCCTTCCCTGGCCGGTGATAAAGTGGACTTCCTTCGTTCTTCGTCAGACCGAACGTACGCAACAGGCCTGCCAAAGATTTACCTCGATAAAAATAAGGTCGGTGCATATCATCACGCATAAAGGCAGCGTAGGCCCCCGGCATGGTAAAAAGACGAAAGTATTCCTGGCCTGCATCCCAGCTTTTCAAACTGTCTGCAAGTACATATGCCGCGTATTCTCCCTTCCGCTCTGTGGGCAGAAGTCCAAAGGGAATACCAGACCCAGAATAATAGACACCGGTTATTTCGTCTTTCCCGACGGACAACGTTTTCCGTAACTCAGCCAAGGTCCCCTGGTACCTAGGTGTTCCTGTAAAGAATACTGAACTACGAATGGCTTTATCATAAGCCTCAGTGCCGTGGGTACAAAGGTATTTAGGCTCCGAGGGGCGAGCATAAGCATGCCCGTCACGTATTCCGTAAAGTAAATACCCAAGGTAAAAAGAGCAGTTTAGGTTACCATCAGAGTCTGCAGCCAGTTCGAAATTTACTCGCTTGAGATGATTGGCAAATTCCTCTTGGTCCTCACGCTGGAAGGCCTTGTTTTTCTTCAGGGCATCTAGCGTAGCAGATATTTCACCAGCACAATCACAAGGCGGTAGTGTTATCTCACAGGGTCTATCGGTCCGTGGCTGCGACTGTAGGCTAAGTGGCAACATCAGGCAGAGAAAAAAACTTAGCATCGTAATAGAAAGAATAAGGCGATCAATCATTTCTCCCCAACCTGTTTCACCTGTTTCTTGTTTACCTTAACATAGTTATTTTTCATTTCTTCGCTCCCATGCTAATAAAAACCCGTGGCCTGATCTTCCGCGCCACCAAGTACGGCGACTCCAGCCTGATTCTGGAGGTTTTCACCGAAGCGAAGGGCATTCGTAAGTACATCGTCAGCGGAGTCAGGAAAGCTAGGAGTCGGACACCTGCCAGCCTAGTCCAACCCATGAACCTCGTAGACCTGGTGGCCTACGAACGTGAAGGAAAAGACCTGACCCGCCTCAAAGAAGTACGTCCCGCCCACGTATACACCCGGATTCCCTTCGACGTCTTCCGGGGCACCATCGGTTTGTTTATGCTCGAAGTGGCCCGAAATGCCATCCGGGAGTCTGAGGAAAATCCTGCCTTATTCGATTTTTTATACGCAGCCTTCGAATTCCTTGATACTACTACTGGCCCGATCACCCACCTTCACCACCATTTCCTGCTGGAGCTAACGGCCCACCTTGGTTTATTACCCTCCGGTAGTTGGACCGAAGCCACGCCGTTGTTCGATCTTAAGGAAGGCCAATTTACCGGTGGTCACCCCGGCCATCCGGAATACCTGGACGAAGCCCGTGCGGCACTTATGTTCCGCCTGCTGCACGCCAACCGAGAAGATTTATCCAACATCACCTCCACCCGTTCAGAACGAACGGGCTTACTTAACGATCTGCTCCGGTACTACCGTTACCACATCGAAGGAATGCGGGAGGTAAATTCGTTTAAAGTGCTGAAAGAGGTTATGGGATAAGAAGGGGAAAATATTTTTCATCCTTTTTGAACCATCAGAACAATATCACGTTAGGCCTTCGATTTTAGAATAAAATAGCGCTCCACCTAATTGGGTTTACATTTTATATCAAAAGCGCATACACACACATACCATTCCATTTTCTCCGATTCTATTTTTTTTGCACCCTGACTAAAGTACCAGGGGTGTACTAACATAGTAAAACAATCATGCATTCCAAGTCTCCTTCCCGAGGCGGGGTCAACCCGCTTGTCATGGCTATCACAGCCGTTTTCATCCTTCTTGGAAGTTTCGCTTCCGGGTTGTTGAGCTCATGGGAACCGTTCTTGGTACTTGGTATGATGCTGCTGTTGGGATTACCTCATGGGGCAACGGATCATGGCTTATTCTTAGCGTTACAAAATGGGCAAAGCCGCGGCAAAAAAATCAGTTTCTACTTTGCGTACCTGGCCATTATTGCTGCCTATGGCCTGATATGGTGGCTCTCACCGGTTGTTGCCTTTTTTATTTTCATGTTGTTGTCGGTCTACCATTTCGGACAGTCCAATTGGGTTAACCTTGACTACGACAATACGATTGTAGAAAAAGGACACTATTTGCTTTGGGGCGTTGGCATCTTGCTTACCCCGATCCTTCTGCATGCAGAAGAGGCAATTACTATAGTGAAGTCGATGACCGGCACTGTGGTCATTACGGCTCCCAGCGCTACCAGCGTATATTATTTTATTGGAATAACCGGACTACTAAACACCCTGATGATCATCGTACTGTGGTGGCAACAGCGAATTACTACTAAACGATTTGCTGGAGAAATTTTCGCCTACGCATTACTCATCACCATGTTCTTAACGAACAGCCTTTTACTGGGCTTTTCGGTCTACTTCGTCTTCTGGCATTCCCTGGCTTCGGCAAAAGATCAACTGCAGTTTTTCAAACTCAGACTACCACCAACCCTCCGCCGCCAACTTTTTGTAGAAGTTGCCATGACGGTTTTGGGCGCCCTTAGCTTTTGCCTCATCATTTGGTTCGGCCCAGGACCAGAAACAGCGCTGAAGCCAGCCGTCATTGGTGGTGTCTTCATATTCATTTCCCTACTCACTTTACCTCACATGTTGCTCGTAGAGCTGCTCTATACCCATTGGTCTCCTAGGTCAACAGCCAACCAGACTGATAACAATCAATCAAAATTCAAATTATCACACTCTCCGCTTCCAGCCAAAAAACCGGTAGGAAAGGAGCTGACTATTACTCATTAAATCCTTTATAAAAATGGATCTTTTATTATCGTTTCCTTCATTTTTCCTCGCTAGCATCCAGTCTGGAGATTACGTAGGATTCACCTTTTTCATCGGCTCAATGGCCATGATGGCCGCCACTGTTTTCTTCTTCTTCCAAACTACTCAGGTGGAAGGGAAATGGAAAGACAGTATGCTCATCGCCGGGCTCATTACATTCATTGCTGCCGTACATTATTTCTACATGCGTGATTTTTGGGCAGAAACGGGGACCTCTCCTACTGAATTCCGCTACATTGACTGGATCCTCACCGTTCCATTGATGTGTGTTGAGTTCTACTTGATTCTGCGCGCCGTCGGTGCCAAGCAAGGCCTGTTGTGGAAAATGATCGGTTACTCTTTGCTGATGCTGGTAGCTGGCTACCTGGGCGAGACCGTATTCCGCGGCCAGTCCATTCTTTGGGGCGTAATTTCTACCATCGGCTACGTCGGTATCCTCTATGAAGCATGGTTCGGTTCCGCTAAGAAACTAGCCGTAAACAGCAACGATCCGCGCTTATTGGGCGCCATTAAAGCGCTTGGCTGGTTCGTATTCGCCGGCTGGGCGATCTACCCCATTGGTTACATGACCATTGAAGGAGGTTTCCTGGATGGTGTATTACCAGCAACGGCCCTTGACCTGTGCTACAACATTGGTGATGCGATCAATAAGATTGGCTTTGGTTTAGTGATCTACACCCTCGCCGTTTCCAAGTCTGACATCGTTGACTACGCAACCAACAAATAAACCAGTAATTCAAATATCCTGTTCCGCTATATTTTCAATTGGAAATTGCCGGCACAACATTATTGGTCCTGTTAATTGATGACAGCGCTTCCCTTTACTGGGAGGCGCTGTTTCATTTCACCTTAAAAAATAATTCCTACAGGAAACTTGAATACCAAGGCGCTCTTTACGGCATTCCTACAGCACGGCGGTAGTACCTGCGCTCGGGAATTTATTTTGACAAGTGAAGCGATTGAGCCGTGCGGCAGCACTACCCACTACCTTCTACCTACTGGCAGACTATCCACTATATTTGCCCCATGCCCCACCCCACCCTCCGTCGCATAGGTTTTGCTCTACTCATTACGGCCCTGCTCATTGCCGGGTGGATGTACTGGCGCATGACCAATCAGGAACTGTGGAGCTACGCGCCACTGGCCTTTTACCTGGCCGCCTTCGGCGGCACGTGGCTGCTGCGGACCTACCGAAAAAGCGGAGAGGTCATAGAAAACAACAAATTGAGCGGACTAACCGGACTATTGCTCGGACTAGGCTTCCCCGGCATCCTGCCAATCCCCTTGCTATTGCTGGTGGCGTTCGTCCCGATGTTCGTACTTTATCGACGATTGATAGCAACCGAAGCCAGCTATGGAAAAGTATTCCGACATGGTTATAGTACCTTTCTGCTATTCAACATCCTGGCCTCGTACTGGGTCACGAATACCGGATTCGGGGCGGGGCTATTTGCCATGCTCGCTAACAGTGCGCTGATGAGCCTGCCCTGGCTGGCTTTTTATTGGACGGGGAGGAAGTCGCCCAAGGTAGCCTTCCTCGCCTTTGCCGCTTGCTGGATCGCCTTCGAACACTTCCATTACAACTGGGAATTAAACTGGCCCTGGCTGACGCTGGGCAACGGCTTTGCCCAGTGGCCCAGCCTGATCCAGTGGTACGAGGTAACGGGGGTACTTGGTGGTTCGGCCTGGATATTGGGGTGCAACTACCTTGCTTTCAAAACCTTCTTTGCACCTGCGGTCGCGCCACAAAAAAAGCCCTCTCCCCTACCCCTTGCTTTACTGGTGGCCCTGCCGATGATCGGCTCCATCGTTCGCTACACAACTTACTCACCACCTGCGGGCGAGACCATTTCGGTCGCCTCCATCCAGCCCAATTTTGAGCCTCACTACGAGAAGTTTTCGGACCGTATGCAGTCGGCACCGCTGGACACCTTTCTGCGCCTCAGCAAAGCGGCACTGGCCGTTGGCCCGGCAGATTACTTGCTTTACCCCGAAACCAGTTTTAGTCAGATCGTGGAAGGAGAACCATTGAATAACCGGCCAATGCAGTTGTTGCAAGCCGGGCTAAAAGGACTCGGCGCTAAATACCTGGTGACTGGTTTTGATGGATACAAGATATTTACCGAAGGAGCCCCGGTAACGAAAGCCGTTCGATACTTCCCCCGCCAGAATGGTTCCGAACTGGCCATTGAAGCGCTTAACGCCGCCATCCAGATCAATCTGGAGAGTAATGACGTCCAAACCTACCGTAAAGGGGTCTTCGTACCGGGTGCAGAATCCTTCCCTTTCCGGGATTTCCTGCCGTTTATGGAACCACTCGTAGCCAGTGTTGGCGGCACGGTGGCCGGACGCGGCACCCAGGAAAGACGGCTGCCATTGAGTTCTCCGACCGCAAAAGTTGCGCCGGTTATTTGCTACGAATCCGTTTTCGGGGAATACTTTACCGACTACATCCGCGAAGGCGCGCAAGCCATTTTCGTGATGACCAACGATGGCTGGTGGGACCAAACCGCCGGCCATCGGCAGCACCTGTGGTTCAGTAGTCTTCGGGCCATCGAGACCCGCCGCCCCGTCGTCCGCTCCGCCAACGTTGGGGCTTGTGCCTTCATCGACCAGCGGGGAAAGATCGTTAGCCGAACACGCTACAATCAGGCAGGATTCCTACGTGGGACGCTGCAGCTGAATGACGCACGCACCCCCTACGTCAGGTTTGGGGACATCGTCTCACGAATTGCGATGTTGCTGGCGGCGATGGTGGTGTTAAGTAATTTTGCCCGGTCTTTGCGGCGGGGGTAAAGCCTGTAGGATCATGCTCTCCGTACTTCTACGGAAGTACATGTAAGCTCGCACAACCTCACCACCACCACCGTCGTTCTTTCCCCAACAATGATCCGTACTCTCCTACTTTTTTGGGCGCTGACGCAGGTGCAGGGAATGGTTTTGGGGCAAAGTTCGCTCCGCCTCCTCATTAAGTCTACTGATTTCGAATGGACGGATGCACCTGAGCAGTATCCCGACAGTACGACCGCAGTGGCCTTTCTTGACGAGTGGATCGCCCAACAACGAGCGAAGGCTTACTGGGAGGCTTCGGTGGACAGCCTCTATCGTCGGGGGAACGACCTACAGGCCATCCTCCACCTGGGGCCACCCTACAGCTGGGCCGGGCTGGAGCCTCCAGCAGCAGAGAACGCCCGCACCTGGCTGCGCAAAGCAGGCTTTCGCCCGCAACGCTTTGCCAATGGCCGCCCCCTCCGCCCGGAGGAATGGACGGCTACCCGAGACAGTACACTGGTACGAGCCGCCGATGCCGGTTATCCTTTCGCCGCCATCAAACTAACCGATGTTAACTGGGTAGCCCCAGGCCAACTGAGTGCCAAAATTGCCCTGTCCACCGGCCCGAAAATTCGCGTTGGGGAGGTCCGGGCACCAGAAGGTGCCCGTATCCGCACCGTATTCCTTGAACGTTACCTGGGCCTGCAGCCAGGAGAACCTTATCGGGAGCGGCGTATCCGCCAACTCGGAAACCGGCTGCGCCAGTTGCCCTACCTAAACCTAAAGGGTAACCCCCGCATCAGTTTTCAGGACAGCCTCGCCTTCTTCGACTTACCGCTGGAGCGCAGGCCCGCCAGCCGCTTTGACTTCGTCATTGGCGTACTCCCAAACAGTAACCAAACCGGAAAACTCCTCATTACCGGGGACCTGAACGGTGAACTCTACAACGGTTTCGGCCAGGGAGAACGCGTAGCCCTACGCTTTGAACAGCTCCGACCCCAAACCCAGGAGTTGGAATTAGCCGTTGACTACCCCTTTCTCTTCGGCCTTCCCTTCGGTTTTGAGGGAGAACTGGATCTGTATCGCCGGGACTCCTCCTTCCTTAACCTCAATTGGCGGCTGGCGGCGACCTACCTGCGTGAGGGCAATGATCGGCTTTCGGTTTTCTGGGAAAACCGGCGTTCCATCGTACCGGGGCAGGATGGCGCCCCGGATCGGCCCGCGGACGAATTGCCCGACACCCTGGGCGTCGTCCGTTCCTTTTTCGGATTACAGATCCGGCGTATCCGGACCGACCGGCGCTTTAGTCCACGCCGAGGCTATGCCTTTGACCTAAGTGCAGCGGCCGGCTTCCGCCGGCTGCCCGACGTGTTGGAGACGGATAGCCTTGCCGCTAACTCGGGACAGGTACAATTGGCCGCCAGCTTTGATGCTTACCTCGATCCGCTGACCGGAACCGTCATTTATTTGGGCCTGAAGGGAGCCGGTATTTTCGGCAGCAACGTCGTTCTGCCCAATGAGCAATACCGGCTTGGTGGCGCTAAACTGCTTCGCGGCTTCGATGAGCAGTCGATCTTTGCCCGCGACTACTTAGTCTTCACTGCTGAAATGCGCTTATTGCTGGGAGGTAATGCTTACCTGTATGGTTTTGTCGACGCTGCAAGGGTGAACCTTCGGAGCAAAACACAACCAACCGTTGCGACGGACTATCCGGTAGGCTTTGGCGCGGGTGTAAACTTTGAGACCCGCGCGGGCGTCTTCGGTCTTAGTCTTGCCTTGGGTAGGCGAAACGGGGCACCGCTGGACCTGGGAGGACCTAAGGTACACCTTGGGTACATTTCCGTTTTTTAGAACTGCAAATTAGTGGTCGGTAAAGTTTAAACTTTCCCAACCACTAATTTGGGTAATCGCAAGCTCGGTTAGCAGCGGCTATTCTATAAAAAAAACGCATAGCGTTTTCATCAGCCCCTCCCCCGTGGGGCAGGGGGTTTAAAGACCTTACGATTGCCCTGGTATCCTGGTCGATTGCTTACAAATCATGCACCCCCGCACCAGCAGCTTTCAACTCAGGATCACTGGTGGAAGCGGCACGAACGGCTGCAGCTAACTCTGGCAACCAGTTGCTGTCCTTTTCAAGGCCGTTGCCAACTACGATCATATCGGCACCAGCTTCCAGCGCCAGGGCTGCACGGGCCGGGGTACGGATACCTCCACCAACAACGATCGGAAGGTCGATCTCATGGCGAACAGCTTTGATCACTTTTTCTGAGATCGGGTGCTGGGCACCGCTACCGGCATCCATATAGATCACCTTCATCCCCAACTGTTCGCCGGCCAGCGCAGTAGCTGCGGCAATTGGCGGCTTATCTGCCGGGATTGGTGTCGTATTACTCATGTAGGACACCGAGGTTGGTTTGCCGCCGTCGATCAGGATGTAGCCCGTGGCAATAGCTTCCAGGTTCATTTGCTTGATCCGGCCGGCAACCTGCACGTGGCGGCCGATGAGTAAGTCTGGGTTACGACCGGAGATGAGGGACAACAAAAACAGCGCATCCGCCTGGGCATCCAGCTGATATACAGAGCCTGGAAAAAGAATGATGGGCGTTCCGTTAAGGGAGGTCTTGAGCAATTTGAGGTAGTACTCAGCTTGCGGGGCATTTACGAGGCTTCCGCCCCATAAAAAAACGTCGACGTTGCCGGCATTCGCGTAGTCCGCAAGTTGCCGCAGGTTATCCCGCCGGGCTTTGTCCGGGTCAATGAGCACGGCCAGTAGTTTTTTGCCGGCGGCCCGGGCTTCGGTGAGTAGGGGATATACCATAGATGGCGGGTAAAATCTGCTTTGGGGCAAGGTACGGACAAATCTACGGTTTGGATTATAAGGAGGTTCGAAGACCAGATAAATTGAAGGCTGGTTGACAAAGGAACTTCCTTCAACGAAACGCTTCTCCCAATAAATTCACCTGCCGGAAGGAATCAGCCAAAGATAACCGACGTAGTTCGATGAGTTGCTGAGACTGCAAAGACACTCCTCCTATTTGCCCGATACCAGGAGCTTGTTCACTGATCATCAATGTATTGTCATTCACCTTCAGGCTTAATTCGTTACCGGACTTAGTAACCTCAATATCAACCCACTCTTCAGCTAAAAAGCCTAAGCTTGATAAATCGTGGTCCTTCCCCGAAATTGATGATCCGCCAAAGAAGCATTGAAATTCTCCGGCACAGCCCGGGTGTCCTAAGCCAAAAAAGTAAATGTCCTCTGCTCCGGTAATGAAGATCAATACCGGATTGCAATGATTATCGACCGTTCCCTGCGTAAGACGCAGCTCCATTTCTAGTGTAAAAGTGTCTTTATTGATAACTGGTGCGGGTAGCAAATTGGTAAGTTGGTACCCCAAAAGGTTATTGGATTTATCCCGCTCCTTAACCTCAGGCAGATAGCTCAAGCTTCCCTGCTGCCAAATCCATGGGATTTGTGGTCGGTATAACACCTCCTCGCCTTCTTCTCTTATCTCAACGACTTCGACACCATTGCTTGGGAGATAAACGTGCTGACTATCCAGCACTGTGCCGTCGGCAATAAGCTTTGCGAGGTAATACCCCGGGCTATGGTAGGTAGAGGTCACCAGATTCTGTGTAGGATCCAAGACCTCTCTTCGTTGTGTATCCCAACTTTGTTGTAGTTCCAGGCTATCAACCCGTTGGCCATCCAGGTCGTACCTGAAGATTACCGTATTGGGGATGCCTGTGGTCACTTTTTCGACCGAAAAAGTAACACGACTCAGGTCAATGGCGGTACTACGGTCAGGAAAAACTGATGGATACAGAAAGCCAATCGAGGCCATGGCAAGTAACAGTAGTATGACCAGGGTTGCCCCCAGTATTAACTTACTGACACGCGGACTGGTCTTAGTTTTAGCGGTATCCCCGGCAATCGGCAATACTTCTCTTTTCAGCACTCGCCAGGATTCCTTGCCCACAAAAGCGGAGAGGATATCCAAGGTCGTTCTACTTGCCCGAACATTGGCGGAGGTTCTGCCCCAAAGTCTTTTCAGGGTACTTACACTCAGGCGTTTTCCCGTCTCATTGAAAACCAGGTTACTTAAGTGTTCGAAATCGGAGCCATTCCATTCTCCGCCATGTCCCCATTCCAGTTTTTCTTCAATAGCTCTGCGCAGGTGATTTAATACCTCTTGGTCTTGACCCTCATTATTAAGTTGATTTTCAGCCATCTACCGTTATGAACAAGAATGAATTAATCTGACCGGCATAAGGTTTGGAGAGGAGCCGGTAGCCGCGGAGCTTTGGTAAAAATACAATTTCACATGCGAATACTTATTCTGCTGATCATCAGCATTTCCACTCCCCTTGCCCTGACGGCGCAGAAGGGAGATTTCCCTTTCGAACCAGTCAATTGGAGCACCGTTGACTCCTCCTCCACCTTCCTTACCCATTTGGGCGTGCCAGCCATGAAAATCACGGGGCCTGATGAGGCCGTAGCCAGGAACCTTAACTTCAGTACGGGCACCATTGAATTCGACTACCAGGCAACCGACCTTGGCTTTTGCGGGATCAACTTTCGTCGTACGGCAAAGGATAAGGAGCCCCTAGCAACAGATTACAGTGAGTTTGTCTACCTGCGAAATTTCGACCCGGAGGGAAAAGTCCAGGAAGGAGGGATTCAGTATGCTCCACATCTGCGGGCGACCAACCTTTGGGATGTTCTGTTTCCTTACCAGGCCGGAGCGGCCATAAAACAAGAGGGGTGGAATCACCTTAAGCTCGTCGTTTCCAAACAACAGATGAAGGTATACCTCAACGAAGAAGAAGTGCTCTGGATCCCGGAACTACTTGGAAGAGACGTTGCGGGCGGCCTATCACTGAGTGGAAATGGGATATATGCCAACTTGGTGATTAGCCCAAATGAAACAGAGGGCCTCCCGGATGATAAAGGAGCCGACCTGACCAACAATGATCTTCGTTACCTGCGAAAGTGGCAACGCAGCCAGGAAGTGCTGCTGTCCAAAGGACAGAACATAACCTCAGCGGATATTCCCGATTCAACGGAGAGCTGGACAGCAATAGCTACCGAGCGCTTTGGTCTGGTTAATCTTATCCGTCATGCTTCCAGCCCTTTCACCGAGGGTAACCGGAAAGTCGTTTGGCTGAAGACCACCGTTTATTCAGACACCGACCAGTTTAAGCAACTTGACCTGGGCTATAGCGACGATGTTTGGGTTTTCGTAAACGGATACCCGGCGTACGTAGGCCAAAACACTTACGGCTATCCAATCCAAAAACAACCCAGTGGCCGACTTAGCCTCGAAAACAGCCGTATACAGCTGCCGTTCCAAAAAGGGAAAACGGAGTTATTGATCGCAGTAGCCAGCGATTTCTTTGGCTGGGGAATAATTGCACGCTTCACCAATGCGTACGGTATCCGTTTCTAGCCTTACAGGGTGTCTAGACCTAACACTTGGAGCTATTTGTATTTCTCTCCTGCTTCGCTATAATCGATGCCTGAGGAGAACGCTAACCTTACGAAGCATATAATGTAAAACAACAAAGACTCCGCACCATACGGTGCGAAGTCTTTTGTAATGTGCCCAGAACAGGAGTCGAACCTGCACGTCCGTAATGGACACCAGCCCCTCAAGCTGGCGTGTCTACCAATTCCACCATCTGGGCAGTGGAGGAGAATCCTTATAGTCGCTACAAATTAACTGAGTTAGTTGTAATTGACCAGCGGCATTCCCCGGAGCGAGCGCAAAAGTAATGTGCTATTTAGACGTGAACAAGCTTTGTCCGAAAAATAGTTTCACTTTTTTAAGAAAGGGTTTAAACCAAATAACATCCAAAATCATTTAATGTATATACATTAATTAAGTGCTTCACATGAAAACGATACTTCACAAAGCCGAAACGCGAGGACTTGCGAATCATGGTTGGTTAAAATCCAATCATACTTTTAGCTTCGCCAGCTACTATAATCCTGAGCGTATGAACTTTGGCACACTGCGTGTTTTAAACGATGACTTCGTTGCTCCGGGGCGAGGGTTTGGTGAACATTCGCACGATAATATGGAGATCATTTCCATCCCGCTTTCGGGTGATTTGAAGCATAAAGATTCGATGGGAAATACCACCGTTATCAGAGAAGGTGATGTGCAGGCAATGAGCGCCGGTACGGGAATTGCGCATAGTGAGATGAACGCAAAGGCGGACCAGGCGGTAGAATTTCTACAAATTTGGGTCTTACCTAAAGCCAGGAACATAACGCCAAATTATAGTCAGATTACCTTAGACCCTCAAGCACTGGACAATAGGCTGGACCAGGTTGTATCCCCCAGTCCTGAAGATCGGGGCGTTGCTATTAATCAGGACGCCTGGTTCCATCTCGGTAATTTATCTGCGGGCACAACCATCAACTACGAGGTAAAAAAAGAAGGCAACGGTGTTTATGTCTTTGTGCTCGAAGGGGATGTTACTGCTGCCGGCCAGCCACTGAACAAGCGGGACGGTTTCGGGATCTGGGAAAGCAACCAGCTCCCCCTCAAGGCTGACACCGATACGAAGGTATTGCTGATGGAAGTCCCCATGCTGTTACCGACATAGTGTCAGCAACGGTATCATTTGATTCTGTTTCCTGTACTGCTTAGGTGGAGAAGGATCGAACAGTGGCTTTTGCCCTGCTCTTAACCAAATTATTTGCACCTGCGGCCGCGCCCGGAAACGCCACTATTTCAACAATCTAAATATCTATTCTTATGTCTACTCCAATTATCGACGGCCTGAAATGGCGCTACGCCACGAAGCGCTTTGACGCTACTAAAAAAGTTAGCGATGCTGACATCCAAACCTTGCAGCAAGCCGTCAGTCTGACGGCATCGTCCTATGGCCTCCAGCCCTTTAGGGTAGCCCTGGTAAGTGACCCTAAGGTTAAAGAACAGCTGCAGGTGGCCAGTTATAATCAACCTCAGCTGACGGAAAGCAGTCACGTTTTCATCTTTGCCAATATGCAGGACGTTTCCGATGAATACGTTGACAATTTCATCAAACTGTTGGCCGACACCCGTGAAATTCCCGTCGACGCCGTTCAGGGCTACGCCGATTACATCAAAGGAAGTCTTAAGGATAAGGATGCAGCTTTCATTAATGACTGGACGCGCCGGCAGGCTTATATCGCCCTCGGAACCCTGATGGCCACTGCTGGCGAATTGAAGATCGACACCTGCCCGATGGAAGGATTCGTCCCGGAGAAAGTTAACGAAATACTGGGCCTTACCGCGCGAGGACTCAGTGCCTGTGTGATCGCTACGGTAGGTTACCGCTCAGCAGAAGACAAGACCCAGCACGCCGCAAAAGTTCGGCTGCCGCTGGAGGAGTTGTTCCTTTAAACGACATCTGCCCAACGGTCAAAGGCCCACACTAACGGGCGTAAGCTAACTCACCCCGATCACCGCCCCTTCAGCAATCACAAATACCCGATCACCTCGCTTAGCCCTGACTTCCACACATCCCGTAAAAGCACCGAAAGCCGGCAGGATCCCTCCCGTAGGACCAAAGAAGAAGGCGGGTAGTTTCAGTCCATTCCCCGCAGCGTCCTCCAGGCGGACGCCTGGGTGGATATGCCCATACAGGTTATAGGTATTTGGAGGGCGTTGGCTTTCGGTGAGCGGATGATGGCTGAGGGCTAAACCGTCCAATACATAAACTTCAGGGCGCAGTAGCAATCGCGCTTCGGTATAAGCCGCTGCGGGAAGGATGTCGTGGTTCCCAGGAACCAACTCAAAGGAGATGTCCGGATGATTGGCGGTAAACTCGCAGAAAGTTTGCCAGACGTGATTGTAATCACTGTGGAATAAATCTCCAAGCAGCAGGACTACTTTCGGCTGGAAGGTAAAAATAAGCTCCTCCAACCTCGCAAAATTCTCGTCCGCAACTCCCCGGGGAACGGCAATGCCCGCTTTTCGAAAATGCGCTCCCTTCCCCAGATGCAGATCTGACATCAGCAGGGCCCGTTGTCCCGGCCAGTAGATCGCCTTGAGCGGATGAAGCAGTAGGACATGCCCACGGATGGTGATTGATTCGGTCATTTGCTGGCAAAAATACCCCAGACCAAATAAACCGATAATTTAAACGTTTTATCATATGTAACGGTGGTTTGCATCAGCCACCGCTTGATTTTTTTGTAAAAAACCTATATGATTAAACCAACTTGCTTGCTGATTTTCAGCCTTTTCACCTTCACATCGTTTACGCAGTCTGCTGCACAAGACTACGATTACGATGCGCCGAAATTAATCGGCAACTTGCCATCAGAGTTAGATGAAATATCGGGCTTATCCATGTCTTCGGTACATCGGAATGAGTTATTGGCCGTTCAGGATGAAGAAGGAAAGATCTTTCGCATCAACGCCAAAACTGGTGCACTACTCTTCGCTGTTACCTTCTGGAAAGATGGTGATTATGAAGCCATCGAAGCCGTTGGTTCCGACGTGTGGGTACTGAAGAGTACCGGGACATTGTATCAGGTATCCAACGTGGGCAAAGCAGACCAAAAAGTAGAAAAATTCAACACGGCCCTTACCGGAGACAACGACGTTGAAGGGCTGGCTTACGACGCCCGCAAAAACCGGCTTTTGCTAGCCTGTAAGAAAGATGCCAAAGACGATGGCAATGATAAAGACGGACGTTACATCTATTCTTTCGACTTGGCCAGCAAGACCCTCAGCAAAAAACCCGTCTTCGCCATCGAACTGGAAGCCGTAAAAAAATTCCTATCCGTTTGTGAAAAAACCACACGCCATGAACAGCTCTGTGATTTCTTCTTCACCCGGGATGAATATGACCTGGCCCCATCGGCCATTGCCATTCACCCCCTCACGGGGCAGTTATTCATCACCTCTTCCGTCGGAAAAGTGTTGATGGTCCTCAATCCGAATGGCCAGATCGACCACCTGCAGCGACTCGATAAGAAGTTGTACGCCCAACCTGAAGGGCTGACCTTCGACAGTGACGGCACGCTCTACATCAGTACAGAAAAGAAAAAGGCAGCCAACGCTAAGGTATACCGGTTGGATTACCGGCCGGCTTAGTGGTGAAGAAGGTGGTTCAACAGCTTGTTTCGGTCGGACGCCTACGCGCCGGGAGGCGCAGCCTCCAAGTCTGGCAGCGTCGGGCCGATTGGTTAGCATATAACACAACCCGCCCGACGGACCTCGTTACCTGAGCTACGCTCAGGACGAGTATCCGTCCGACGGGAGTCCAGAAACCTGCTGCGAAGCAGCCCTGTGCACTTATGTCATTTCTTAATCCCCTTGATGGTAAAAACTGCGAAGCGGTCTTAATGTCTTAATGGTTCCCTCTTTAAGACTCCGCCCCCACCACAGCAGCCAGTGCCCTTTCCAGGTCCTTCACCAGGTCATCTGCATCCTCAACGCCTACGCTGAGGCGAATCAGGCTATCGGTAAGGCCAACGCTCAGTCGCTGCTCACGAGGGACGCTGGCGTGGGTCATGCTGGCGGGGTGGCCGATGAGGGATTCTACGCCACCAAGGGATTCGGCAAGCGTGAAATAGTGGGTATTTCTCATTACCTGGGCAGCAGCTTCCAAAGAATCTTCCCTGAGGTCGAATGAAATCATAGCGCCAAAATCGCGCATCTGCTTTTTAGCGACTTCATGCCGGGGGTGGTCCTCCAAACCGGGGTAGTAAATGTTGGCGACCAGGTCGTTGTTCTGAAGCACCTTCACGATGTGGCGTGCGTTTTCGCAAGCCCGTTGTACTCGAAGGTGGAGTGTTTTGATGCCACGGAGGACTAGAAAACAGTCTTGCGGACCGGGGATGGCACCGGCAGCGTTTTGCAGGTAGTAGAGCTTTTTTGCCAGGTCTTCGTCTCTGGTAATTACCGCTCCCATGACGACGTCGGAATGGCCTCCGAGGTATTTGGTGGCGGAATGAAGTACCAGGTCTGCCCCCAGCGTTAGTGGCTGCTGAAGATAGGGGCTGGCGAAAGTGTTGTCGACCACCGACATAATACCTTTGCTGACAGCGATGGCCGTCAGTGCTGCGATGTCCACGATGTTGAGCATCGGATTAGTGGGCGTTTCGATCCAGAGCATTTTGGTATCAGCCGAAATTTCTTTTTCCACATTAGCCGGGTCGCGCATATCGATGAAGCGGCTTTTGATGCCAAAAGGTCCGAAAACGGCGGTAAGTAGGCGGTAGCTTCCGCCATAGAGGTCGTCCGAGGCAAGTACTTCGTCGCCGGGCTGGAGCAATTTCAGGACATTATCCATAGCGGCGAGGCCGGAGCTGAAACAGATGCCGAAGTCCCCTTGCTCAATGGCGGCGAGGTTAGCCTGCAGTGCATCGCGGGTGGGGTTACGCGTGCGGGCGTATTCGTAGCCTTTATTCTTACCGGGCGCTTCCTGGGCGTAGGTCGACGTTTGGTAGATCGGGGTCATCACCGACCCGGTCAATGGGTCGGGGCGCTGGCCTCCGTGAATACACTGTGTGGCGAAATTGGCATCTTCTTTGGCGGACATGGCTTGGTTCGATTTTAGAGATAAACGTTCAACGGGTGGGTAAGTTAGCGGAAACACAATTTGTCCGAAGATCAGGGGCGAGTGGGCTGTGCCCCGAGGGGGCATTCCTTTTGGCATTAATCTCTCGGGGCATAGCCCACTCGCCCTGAAAGTTTAGTACCTTCTATTTCGTCAGGCGCGGCCGCAGGTGCAAGGGAAGGATAAGGGGCAAAAAACGGGCTTTCCCCTTGCTCGTTCAATCCCTTCCCCTGCACCTGCGGCCTCGCCTCCTAATTAGTACAGAAAAGCAAATAAACCAAAGCCTACCACGTTTGCTACTCCGACCCCGGCAAATACTAACCTTGTCGGTAATTCCATAAAAGACGCCGCATCTTTAGGATAACCAAACAAACAAATCATGCGCTTACTGCTATTGTTTCTCCTCCTCCCCTACTTCCTTGCCGCTCAAGCTGAAAACGACTACCCCGACAAGTACGTTTGGGCGAAGTCCGGCCTGACGATGCGCAACGCAGGCAATGCCCAGGGAGCGAAAATGATGGTTGTTCCTTTTGGGGCTAAAGTGTTACCTACGGGTAACATCGGCGCTCAGGTAAACGTGACCGCCCTTGCGGCAACGAGCTACCAGCAAGGGACACAGACCTATAAATCTGAACCATACGTGATGTATGATTCCTACGTTGAGGTCGTTTACCAGGGCAAAACGGGCTTTGTTTATAATGGCTATCTGTCTACTTATTCGCCTGCAACCAAATCTGGCTACACTGTTGATTACACCGAATGGATGGAAGCACAGTTCGGTACCCCGACCAACGTCGATAAGCAAAAAATGCTGTGGCCACATAACATCGATGACCGCCAACAGGTGTCTCACTACCCAGCCGGCGTGATGGCTACCAGCACTGAATACGAAGGCGGGGGAAGCATGACTTTTATCTTTCCCTCAGGTTCCATCAACGACGGCTACCTGATCGCCGCTCATTTTTTCGGAATAACCGATCCTGTCAACAAGAAGGAAGAATTCAATGAAGACACTGATTTTTTGCCCGAATTGCTGGACGTGCAGGAGAACGGCACGCTGCAGTTTACCGGAGACATGTCGGAGACCGTTATACGGGTAATTGGAGAGATGCTGATCATTAGTTCTTCCGGGGGCTGTTGAGGCATTGCCCTTTCCTACTTTGCTCCCCTCATTCAGGGAGTTACTTCCCGGCGCTTAGCCGCTCCATCACTGCTGATTTATAGCTGACACCAATAGGAATGCCCTGCTCTCCCACTTCTACATCATGGGCCGTGTAGGCAGTTATTTTCCGGACATTTATGATGAATGAACGGTGTATCCGTAGGAAGTAATCGGGCAGTTGGCCAGCAAAATCTGTGATTCCTTCCCGAGTCACCACCTCCCCATCCGCCGTACAAATCCTAATGTAATCTTTCATACTCTCTATGTAGGTGATCCGCTCGTAATACACCTTCACGTTCTTTTTATTAACGTTGACGAAGCGGAAGGCAGGCGACGGAGATGAGGGTGTATTTTCGGGCGCGGACGCTGGTGCAATGGATGAACTGAGGAGCAACTGCTTTTGGAGACATCATTTTCTACGATCAACGTGGTACCGGAGCGGCCGGAGAACGGCTGACCTGGATAAATACGACGCCTCTTCCCAAAGATGTTCTTGTTACCGAATCGGCTGCCATCAAGCACTTCGCCGAAATGGCTCCTCAAGCCAAGGCAGCGTGGGCTGCAGCAGGGATAGACCTCAATGGCTACACAACGATGGAAAACAAAATAAAACCCTGAAACACCCAGCCTTTACAGTACAATAGATACTGGCGACCAACAGGGTTCATACGCGCCAATTACAGCTTATAACCTTCAATCCTGGAAGCCAACACTTCCCGGTAGCTTTTACCGACTGGCAAGGATGTTGTTTTACCTTTTTCCTTTACCTCAACCATGTTGCCATGCAGCGCTTCGATTCGGTCGAGGTTAACGATATAGCTTCGGTGGATGCGCTGAAAGTTAGCATTTGGCAACCGTTCATCCAATGATTTCATCGTTTGCAAGGTGATGACCCGGTCGTTCGGCATGCGGATGATTACGTAATCTTTCAGGCCTTCGATGTAGACGATGTCGGACAGGTTTACCCGTACCAGTTTTTTATCTGCCTTGACGAAGAAAAAGTCCGGACCTCCGTCCTCTACTTTACCAGCCTTCGCTTTTTGCTTCAATTCTGCTTGCTCGATGGCCCGGTTACAGGCCGTCAGGAAACGTTCGGTACTGATGGGTTTCACCAGATAGTCGAGCGCATTTAGTTCGAAGCCTTCCAAGGCGTAATTAGGATAGGCCGTAGTAAAAATGGTTACGGGGGGATCCGTGAGTCCTTTCAAAAAGTCAGTTCCAGTCAGTTGCGGCATGTTGATGTCCAGAAACATCAGGTCTACGTCGTGGTCCTTCAGTATATCGTTCGCCTCAAAAGCGTTATCGCACTTAGCAATGAGTTCAATTTGAGGGATTTTCTGTAAGTAAGTCTCAAGGATGTCCTGAGCCAGCGGCTCATCATCTACGATTATTGCGTTTATCATGCTGCTAATGTATTGAGTAGGGTAAAAAGGGGAGTCATTTGATCGACGAAGGTGGATGGAAGTTCGGCAAAGCAGGCGATACAAACGTTATAGTGACGTTAATATCAACACAATTACCCCTGCTTTTATGTAGGCTCTTGCACCATCGCTACAGGTTTAGGTCCAGGTGAACGGCATAAGTGCTCGGGGATTCCCTGATGTTAAGTTCAAACTTGTCTTTATACAAAAGGTCCAACCGGCGGCGCACGTTCACCAGCCCGATGCCGCCGCTCGGCCGGTTACCGTGTACTTGCGTGGGCATTACGGAGCCTTTACTATTTTCCAGGATGAAGTGAACGCTCCGGGGTTCAATGTTGAGGGTAGCGATCACGAAACCATCTTTGATGTTGGCATTGACGCCATGCTTAAAGCTGTTTTCCAGAAAAGGGATAAGCATTAAGGGGGCAATCATCTGATCGGCAACATTACCGTTTACCTTCAACTCAATGTTGATGCCCTTGCGCTGGCGCAGGCGCTCCAGATCGAGGTAATTCTGCAGGTAGTTAATTTCCTTGCGTAACGGTACCCGAGGCTCATTACATTCATAGAGCATATACCGCATCATTTCCGAAAGCTTGATCACAATGTCCGGTGCTTTATCGTCCTTCTTCAAGGTCAGCGCGTACAAACTATTCAGGGTATTGAAAAGGAAATGAGGATTGATCTGGCTCTTCAAAAAACGAAGCTCAGATTGCATGCTCTCATTCTCAACCTTTTCTTTTTTGCGGTTGGAGACAATCCAGTCGACCATGATTTTCCCAACCGTGCTCAGCCCCGCCACCAGGAACATGCTCAAAAAGTAGGTATACAGGTTATCGAGAATATCTTGCTGAATGCCACTGGTCTTATTGAAGAGTCCGTATTTCAGCACCAGTTTAAGGGGCGTGAAAAGCAGGGCACTACCGGAAAGCAGCAGCAGGTACGTCCAATATTGTCCTTTCTTCAAATAATTGGGAAACAGGTACAACAGATTGATGTACACGACAATGGCAAAAAAAACAATATTGATCACTTGGCTCAAAAGGGAAATGCCAAAGGCATACTCCCCCAGGCGCATGTCTAGGGTAATGAGCAACAACAGAAAGGCCAGCCAACCACCGGCATGGTAGAAGGGGCGTTTGGTCAGAGTTCTACCAAGACGTTCTAGAAATTTCCCTGAATCCTCTTTTAAACTGTCGCTGCTGATGGTGGACATGTTGCAATGTACGTTGAGCACGGGAAATACCGTAATACTGTTTCGACGAAAGGGAGAATCTTATAGATTGATAGGGCTACCGCACGTCTCTGCTCGCTACGCTCGTGCGCTAAAGAGTCTACGATAAGTTTTCTACGAAAAAAGTGAGCACGCCATTGCGGCAGCGCTATGAATCTATTACATCTAACAAGGCGCGGCCGCAGGTGCAAGGGTAGGTTGAAGAGCAAACAGCCTAAGCCAGCCTTGCTGCGCCCACTGGAGCTCCGTATCTTCGCACTATGGGTAAAATAATAGTTCTCGTTGTTGCGCTGGCCATCATTTACTACATCGGTAAAGAAGTCTTCGGAGCCTTTCGGCATCTCTCCGATGAGGAGTTGCAGGATTTCTGGGCTGGCCGGACGAAAAAAGAAGACAGCAAGGCCTATCATCGTTTCAGCGAACACCTAGGCAGCTGCGATCGCTGTCGCGATCGCCTCGACGAAATCCGCGATGAAAGCGCCGGGCCCGGCGCTGACGCGCCAATGATTGAACGACGGTATTAATTCCGACGTAAGTGCAACATTGCCCCTTTAACCTACTTTGCACCTGCGCCCCCGCCCTTATTAGATTGATAGATGTGATAGATTAATAGAAGTTATAGAGTGGTAGATCAATAGGCCACCAAACGAACGAAGTAAACTCCTCTTTGCGGCAGCACTATAAATCTATCACAGCCATAAATTCATCAATCTAAAAAAGGCGAAGCCGACACGAACGAAGTGAGCTTCCCCCTACGGCAGCGCTATAATTCTATTACATCTATAAATCCATCAATCTACTTTAATGACCATCGACGACCACGCCATTGTCACCCTAACCTACGAAGTCCGCGACGGCAGCCCCGACGGGCCGCTACTAGAACGGATGGACGTTAACCACCCCTTCCAGTTCATGTTTGGCGTAGGGAAAATGCTGCCCGCCTGGGAGCGCCGCCTCTTCGGTCTGAAGCCAGGAACCGGTTTCGCCTTCAAGCTAAGTCCGGAAGATGCCTATGGCGTCCCCGGTAAAGAGCACATCCTGAAAATGCCTCTTCACCTCTTCCACAACGAGCGGGAGCAAATTGAGCCAGGCCTCCTCGTAGAAGGCCAATTCATCACCCTTACCGGCTCCGACGGTAAAGCCGTTAATGCCAAAATTCTGAAGTGGGACGATGAAGAAGTTACCCTAGATGCCAACCATGCCCTGGCGGGGAAGACGCTTTTCTTTTCGGGTGCGGTGCTGGAAGTACGGCAGGCTACCGTGGATGAGTTGATCCGGAAGAGCGTACTTAGCAACAGTTAGAAAGAATTGCTTAGTGATTAAACTAGGAGCTAGGGAACTAGGAGCTAGGAACTAGGAGCTAGGGAACTAGGAGCTAGGAGCTAGGAGCTAGGGAACCAGGAGCTAGGAACTAGGAGCTAGGAACTAGGAACTAGGAGCTAGGAACTAGGAGCTAGGAGCTAGGAGCTAGGAACTAGGAGCTAGGCTACCGCAAGGACCATTCGCGGCGCTTCGCTTGCTCACCTTTTGAGAAAGAAAGAACTAACGAACTAGTGGGCACCGAATTTCTTCGGATTATTCATCATGTAGCTAAGTAATTTACCTACCTCAGCATTAAGTGCGGCAAACTTGTGATAGCCATCATCGTCGATGTAACGACAACGCCGAGCAAAGCGCAACCAAGATAGGGTCTCGTTATTTTCACCCAGCGCATCCGTAAGCTTTGCATAGAAATGCTTGACATAAGCTCGCTTGGCATGCCCCTCAGCAAGATTGCTACACACCGACCGTGATGAGCGACGCATCTGATCCGTAAGGCTGTACTTTTCCACTTTGGGAAAATCGTTAGTCAGTAAGAAAATAGCATGTGCAAGGTCTTCCGCTTTCTGGTAGGCTAACCAGCCTGAAAAACAGTTTTTCCGGTTCATAATAAGGGAGTTAATAAGAACACAAACCTCCTACTAAGGACCGTTATTAAGCGTCTTTTAAACGTATACTTACGTTTATATACGTTTAAAAACACCTTAAATACTGATTACCAACGACTTACTAGCCCCTAGTTTCTAGCTACTAGTTTCTAGCTACTAGCTACTAGTTTCTAACGCCTAGCTCCTAGCTCCCAGTCCGCATCCTCCGAGGCCCATACCACAACCAAAATCCAGTCACCGTAAAAACAATCAGCGCCACACCCATTAGCGAGTTGTAAAAGACCTTAAAAATGCCGTGCGGAATACCCAGCCAGTCATCAACAATTGAGCCATCATGTACTTGTTCTATCCAGTCGCTATGACGCCGGCCGACGGAGAGTACTTCCCCGGTCGCACCATCAAGCTGGACCTCCAGCTGCCGGTCTTTGAAAAGAACCTTTAAACTTCCTTTGCCTGGTCTGGCGTCGATTCGGTCGATTTCCGAGATTATACCGGTTTGCCTTTCCAACGCAGAGGAGGCCAATATACTCAGTTGATCCAACGGCAACCATTCAGCCATTTCAGTGCTACTCCCCCGGTAGGTATCGGGCATGATCAACTCCCCGCTGTTCTTCTTCCAGCCCAGTAGGATACCCGTGATTGCCATAATGAAAAAGAACACAAAGAGACTGATGCCCGACAGGCGGTGAAGCTTGCGGGTAGTACGTAGCGTCTTTGCTTGTTGCTGGCGACGAGTCGTTTTTTTGGGTGGCGTATTCACCATAGCGTCAATCCCGCACTAAATTTATGCCAAGAAAACGCAAAGCGTTTTACAAAGCCCCTCCCCCGTGGGGAGGGGTTGGGGAGGGGGTTAATAATTTTCAAGACGAACACGCCAACTACTAAGCCTACGTTTTCATTTCTGCATACTTAGCAAAGAAGCGAGGAACGGTATCAATGCCTTTATTGAAGTTCCACACGCCAAAGTGTTCGTTCGGGCTGTGCAGGCCATCGGTATCAAAACCGAAGCCCATTAGGATGGATTCGATGCCAAGCACCTCTTTGAAGTTGGCAATGATGGGGATCGAGCCCCCCTCGTACATCGGTACTGGCACCTTACCAAAAGCTTCTTCCATAGCGGCCGAGGCAGCCTTGTATTCCGGCGTATTCGTCGGCGTCACGTAGGGGTTACCACCGTGATGGGGATGGACTTCCACCTTCACGCTGTCTGGCGCAATGGATTTGAAGTGTGCCGTAAACAGTTCCGTGATCTTATGGTAGTTCTGCTTACTGACCAACCGCATGCTGATCTTGGCGTTGGCCACGGCCGGAATGATCGTCTTGGAACCTTCCTCCATGAATCCGCCCCAGATACCGTTACAATCAAGGGTAGGCAGGATACCCGTTCGTTCGTAGGTGTGGAAACCTTCCTCTCCCTCCAGGCCGAATACGCCGGGGCTGTCCATGTATTCATCGGGGTCAAACGGCGCGTTACGCATCATATCACGCTCTTCCTCAGAGGGAAAGTGTACGTCGTCGTAGAACCCGGGAATGGTGATGTGTTTCTTGTCGTCCTTCAGCGAAGCGATCATCTCGCAGAGCGTATTGATCGGGTTAGCCACTGCTCCTCCGAAAAGGCCGGAGTGCATGTCTGCACGGGCGCTGGTGACTTTAACGTCGAGGTAAGTAAGACCACGTAAGCCGACGGTGATACTGGGCACTTCCTTACCAATCAAACTGGTATCGGATACCAGGATCACATCAGCCGCCAGCATGTCCTTATACTTACGGATAAAGGGATCAAGGTTGGGGCTACCAACTTCTTCTTCCCCTTCAATCATAAATTTGACGTTGCAGGGCAATGTGTCCGTTTGAATCATGGCTTCCACGGCTTTGACGTGGATGAACATCTGCCCTTTATCATCCGTACTTCCACGGGCGAAGATGGCCCCATCGGGATGACGGTCCGTTTTACGAATCTCCGGTTCGAAGGGACCACTGTTCCACTCATCTAGCGGAGCAGCGGGCTGTACGTCATAATGACCGTACACTAATATCGTTGGAAGCGCCGGATCGATAATTTTATCCGCATACACGATGGGATGTCCATCGGTAGGGTAAAGACTGACGTTCTCCAGGCCAGCTTTCGCCATATACGTCTGTAGCAATACGGCACAGGCATGCGTATCGTCGTCGTGCTTTTTGTCCGTACTTACGCTGGGTATTCGCAGCATCCGGAACAATTCTTCAAGATATCGCTCCCGGTTGGCATCAATGTATTGTTGCGTGGTCATTTTGGTCTGGCTTTATTGGTGGGCGAAGATAAGGTCCAGGTATCGGATTACCCTGCTATCTGGCGGGTATCGAAACACCCCGGATTTACCGCACCAACACCCGCCGTACCGTCTGTTCTCCGCCCGGTGCAGACAACTGTAAAAGATACATCCCGGCGGGCAGGTCTCCAACGTTGAATTCCTCCCGAGCAGCATTGAGGGCAAAGGTCGAAAGCTTCCGACCAATTGTATTCATCAACGTTGCATTTCCTCCAAGGTATTGGTCGGGAATGGAAACATTCACCCGATCGCCTGCTGCTGGTTGTGGCCAGATGCGGACAATGGTTTGCAGTGCCGGCACCGGAACGATATTGGAAAACTGGAAGCTACCATCCACATCCGTTTGCCGGAGGCGGTAGCTCAGGTCAGTCGAAGGTGCACCATGATCGGTAAAGGAATAGGATGCTCCATTCGGACGGTTTTGGGCAGCAACCGTTGCACGTACCATCCAGATGCGGCCATCATCGATACTGCATTCTACGGTAAAGAAGCCAGCCTGATCTTCGGTGGCCGTTGACCAGGCGAGATCGACGACATCGGCTTTCTCCCGGTGGCCGGTAAAGGAAGCATACGTGACCGGCAATGCGGAGCTGGTGGTGTAGCTGAAGTTAGCACCACCATTAGTATCGGCATTGATGGTACGGTAATCAGCATCGGAGCCATCCACGGCAGGTAATACGGCATCGCCTGAGGTAAAGACGTAGTAAGTTATGGTGGTACCATCCGGTTGCCCCGGAATGGTTGCGAATGGCGTACAATTACCGGAGACACAAAGGACCGTCATCGGAATCACCGTAGAAGTGGCAAAACCATCGGTAGTGTACCTAAGGTAAACCCCTTGTCCCGTTGGCACATTGATATCGGCCAGAGAAGCTATCTGGACATCCATATTTGCGGGGACTTCACCTGCACCATTGATGGACGGCATTTGTTGCGTCAAGATTATGGAGGCTATCGGCCCCTCAATACGAAAATAGATGAACTCCATGGTCGCCGTGGGAGAGGGCGTCTTGAACACGTAGTTGTCGGTCGTATTTGGCACGTCAATGAAAAAGGCTTTGTCGCAATTACCAAAGCTGACAACACCATCGAGTACATCGCCGGACAGCGAGGTGACGTCCTGATCGTTGGCCGGGCAGGTCGCTTGTGGGGCAAATTCGGTATTGTCACCACTCCAGGCTCGTACCATGCGAAAGAACTGGTTGCCCGTGCCGGTACTTTGAGTGATCCGGATTCGGCTATCGCCGAAAGAATCATCGAAAAAGCCGATATCAGCAGGGTTAGAAAATCCGTTTGCGAAGCCCTGGCCAATGATGCCGTTCTGAGCAAGGACTGGAAGGGTAAGCCCCATCAGGAGCATTACCAGAAAGTAAAATTTTTGCATGTCACTTTTCGAGTTAAGTAGGTTAAAATGGTAAAACTCAGGCAAGATACTAAGATGTTGGAGTTTGGGCGCGGGCGCAGGTGCAAAAAGGGGATAAAGAGCAATGGGCCAGTGATTGAGGCAGATAAATGCCTCTCTTATCCTTGCCCCTCCCAACCTCCCCCCGCACCCGCGTCCGCGCCGTATCTTACACCCTTTATTTACCGACTCGAAAAGTAACATGCAAAAACACATTTTCACCCTCCTGCTGCTGATCAGCGGCTTCACCCTCTCCGCCCAAGATTTTATGCTGCAAGGCTGGTATTGGGATTACGACAAGGATGACTGCAATGGCTACACCGGTCCGAACTGGGCCACCCGACTTAACGCAGACGTAGCTGCCCTGGCCAACGCTGGCTTCACCTTCGCCTGGTTGCCACCCGCCAGCCGGGCCAGTTTCGGCAAGTGCTCCAACGGGTACGATCCTCAGGATCTCTATGACCTGGGAGATGACATCGACCCGACCGAAGCCGGGCAGGAACGGACTGGCTTCGGCACCCGCGCTGAAGTAGACGCACTCATTGCCAACCTGACCGCAAACGGCATCGCTGCTGTCGCTGACGTCGTCTACAACCACCGGGATGGCGGCGCGGCCGAAGACAATCCCGCCGTAAAGGCCTACATTGAAACCCACTTCAATGGCAACGGCAAACAACCCTTCCCTTCGGACCGATACCGCAACCGCCTGCCGCTCGGCGGCACCTACGGCGCCGGAGATTACTTCATTAAACTCAGCTCTAAAACCCAAAACTACGGGGCTAACCAGTATAAATTTTACGCTACGGTAGCCAGCATGAATAAGCCCTTCGTTGGGGCCGTCAACGAAAGTGAGCCCAACGGCGGTGGGGATTGTGGACAGCCATTCAATACCGTCTTACTCGACCAGGATATGATCGGGACGCTGTTCGACTTCAGTGGCTGCTACACCGATGAGTTTAAACTAACCATTTCAGCAGCAGATTTTGACCCCGCGGGAGATGACCTGATCATTACCATGGTCAACGTCAGCGGCGGCTATTCCGATCATCGGATCTACGATATCTTCTATGCCCCGGAAGATGGATCTGCGGGCTTTAATATTCCGCTGGCCGACCTCCGTTACCAGACCTTTACGGACTTCACCAACCTGCCCAGCGGGCAGGGCGGCATGAACTTCGAAAACTTCCGACCAAATTCCGCCAATACAAGCACCACCTTTATGGCTGGCGATTTCGACAGCCCGCTTTTCTTCTACGACGTCGTCCAGGCTGAACCCAGTACCGCAACGGTCTATAATGACTGGACCCACTGGCTGCTCAACGACGTAGGCTTTGGCGGCCTGCGCATGGATGCCATCAAGCATTTTCCTCCCGGCTTCGTTGCCCAGTTACTGGACGATCTGGCGGGACGCGGTTATAATCCCGGAATGGTGGTCGGTGAGTTTTTTGACAGCAACCCCACCCTGCTCAAAGATTGGGTGGACGCCGTAAACGCCGACATTACTGCCAGCACCAGTCTGGTCCGAATCTTCGACTTTTCCCTCCGCAGTGCCCTCAAGGAAGCCTGCGACAATGGCTTCTACGACCTGCGTGAAGTGTACAACAGTTCGCTTTACGACAATGGGCTTTCGGGCTTCAACGTCGTTACTTTTTTGAACAACCACGATTTTCGTGGCCCCGGCGAACCGATTCAAAACGACCCCATGCTGGGATATGCCTACCTCCTGACCAATAATCAGTTGGGCGTGCCTACTGTGTTTTACCCTGATTTTGCGGGAACGACCATCCCCAACGCTCCGCCCGTTGACCTTTCCGCTGAGATTACCGAACTGATAAAAATCCATCAGGACCACATCTTCGGCGCCGGCACGGTGGAATACCTCAACCGGTTTGGCACCCCGCGTGCGGCCAATTATCAGCAGAGCAATGCCAGCGAAGCACTGATCTACCAGCTGCGCGGTGGGCCCGGCATCGGTGAAGTCGTCGTCGCTATCAACTTTGGAGATGGAACACTGAAGGTAGACCAGGAGATCGCCGTACCGGCTGCGCGCAGCGCCAATGGTTTGTCCTTTACGGAGCTCACCGGCAATGCCTTCAATACAACTACATCTACCGATGGTAGTAACCGAATTCTGATTGACGTTCCGGCAAAGTCGTACGCTGTTTACGTGGCCACCTCCCGGTTACCGGTAGAATTGGCAGACTTCCGGGCCCACCTGGAAGAAAAGGGCCGGGTAACCCTGCAGTGGGAAACGATTACCGAAGAAGCGCTTAGCTCCTTTGTGGTGGAAGCAAGTGACAATGGGCTGAACTTTTCGGAAGTAGCGCGCGTGGCGCCAAAGCATACCAGCTCCGCTTACCAAACGATGGATGATCGGCCGTGGAGCAACTCCTTACGCTATTACCGATTGAAAACACTTTCAACGGATGGCACCGTGCAGCGCAGCGTTGTTCGGCGTGTTAAATACACTCCCGAAAACAGGCTGACCGCCAGTCCGAACCCCGCCGAAAGCGAGGTAATCATCAGTGGCATAAGCTCCGGCCAAAGTTGGGTTTTGTTGGCGGCCGATGGTCGGCAGGTAATCGTCTCCGGACGTGAGACGGCCAGGGGCCTCACCCTTAACCTGCGCCATCTTTCGCCTGGCCTGTACCTGTTCCGAACAGGAGGTGAGGTCGTAAAAGTGATCGTTCGGTAACCTACGAATCCATGCCGTAACAACCTTGCGTGTGAGAACATTAAGTCAACGATAACACTAGCCTTAACGGCTTTTAACGGGTTATGGGCAATTATGCCCTGATCTTTGTCGCTACTAATTCCAGACTTACCCCACATCCCTTTCAATCATGACACGCAATTTCTTTTTCCTTCTACTTGGTCTTCTTTTCGTTTCTACCTCTGCAACTGCTCAGGTGGAGTTCGGACTTAAAGCTGGACTGGCCACTGAATCCCTTCAGGGTGAACGATTTGACTTTACCGAATCGGGCCGTGAAAGCCTTAGCCTGGCACTTTCTGAAGGCAACTACGGTTTTCAGTTTGGCGCCCTGGTGCGCATCCCCCTCTCCGATCGTTTCGACATTCAGACGGAGCTTACCCTGAACAGTTCGTCTGCTGAATTTCGTTTCGACGATCCCGACTCCCAAGCTACCCAGGTTTTCCGGGAGCGTTATAACGACATCAACATTCCCGTGCTGGCAAGTTGGAAACTCGCTTTCCTTCGTTTCAACGCTGGGCCAGTAGGTCACCTTTTCGTTTCCAGTACCAGCGACCTGATGGACGCTGACGGCCGGGAACGCACCTTTGATTCTTTTAACCTCGGTTACACGCTCGGTGGATCCGTTGACATCGGCCCCATTACCGTAGACGTCCGCTACGACGGCAACTTCAGCCGCTACGGCGAAGACTTCGTTGTCGCCGGAGAAACCTTCCGGGTGGACCAGGCGCCGAAGCGTTGGGTGGGCTCGGTTGCTTACCGGTTCTAACAAGCGCTAACTTTTCATCGCGGTTAATAAACGCGGCATTCTTTTGGGGTGCCGCGTTTTTTTGTCGTGTGGTTTATACCTAAGTCAAAGTGGTTTGGGTATAGCTAGTGCTCTGTCAAGCCGATCTTGTCACATTAACTGCGGCGTCTTTTACCCGCTGGCTGCGTTGCTTGAATCCTCATTTAGCTACGGAGCATTAGTGTTGTGTAAACTAAATTTCATTGCCTTTTCTGCGGCGTGTTCATAAGGTTGAAGGCTTGTAGCCCGAATACGTATAGTTTGGGCTATAATATCTCAATCTTAAAACCAATACAAAACCTCACCCTCAAAGACTTAAAAGCCCCGTTGTTCCACTTTGGAACAACGGGGCAAAGGCCAAAATGATGTTTGGTTCTTACCTAGCAAAGGAGACAAAAACGCCGCGGTCGCCGAAACCGATGACATCGACTTTACCATCTCCATTGACGTCTCCGACGCAGCGTGGGTGCTTGGCTACCGACCAGCCACCGTTACCGTTGGTTAGGTTGCGGATCACCAACTTTTTAGGATAGAATGAGCCAGCACCATCCGCGAGGGCGACGTAGACACCTTCCTGAGCGAAGCCAATGATGTCAGCTGTTCCATCCCCGTTCGTATCTCCCAGCATTCGGGGATGAGAGGCAACATTAAAAGCGCCCATTTGAGCACCATTTCCAAATAAGGCTTTCCGCCCCTGATCTACCCTGGCACTGTAGCCATTTCCGTTGTTCAGACTTGTATAGACGTTGTTCGCGAAGCCGACGATATCTGCCTTTCCGTCTTGGTTGATGTCGGCTACCGTCCGTACGCAGGAAGGATTCCAACGGCCGTGAGCTCCATCGTTACCAAACATAACGTTTTGAAGCTTAGGTGTCCCGAAACCTCTGCCGTTGGACAGGGCGACCAGCATGCCACCGCCGGTGAAGCCGGCGATATCCATTTTACCATCGCCGTTGATGTCTGCCAGCATCCGGGGGTGATTACGGACCGTCCAGCCCTGGTGACTGCCAAAATCCTTGATCCACCATGCAGGCTGGGAGAAGCTCGAACCATTTGATAAGGAAACATATACCCCCTCAGCCGTAAAGCCTACAACGTCATCTTTACCGTCGCCGTTTACGTTCTGTCCACTGTCCCAATATACTTTCCACGCTTATACTTCCTCCGGCAAGCTCCACCAATTCCTTGGTTAAGGACAAACCAATCCCTGTCCCTTGTCCCTCGCGGGTAGTTGCAGCATCCACCTGATAGAAACGGTCAAAGATTAAAGGGATCTCCGTCTTTGAAATTCCGGTTCCGGTATCCTTCACTTTCAGCTGTAAAACTTGATCGTTGCCTTTTGTTTCCTCCCGGGCATGCATGATGACCTTTCCGCCACGAGGAGTAAACTTAAGAGCGTTGGACAAAAGGTTACTGACGATTTGCTGAACCTTGATTTCATCCTGTCCAGTTGTTCTATCCGGAGGCGCTCTGCCTCCGCCTGTTGAGACCGATACCCAAGCGCCAGCGCAAACACAACAACCTCAAACAGTACCGCCACTTCGGTAATCACGAAATGAGGGAAAGGGAGATCCGTCCACCAACCATTGAATACTCCCAGAGAAAGGATGGTATTAAGCAATACCCCAAGTAGTAACACAAAGCTGCCCAGCAGTAAGAGATTGATCAGCTTTTCTCGGATCCTGATAATGATGAAAAAATAGACAATCCCAAAAATCAGGGCAGTAATAGGAATAATGTAATCAATCCCTTTCAGGCTTAGGTAATTCCCACTTTCCAGCCCTCCAACAAAAGCAAAGGCCATTCCTAGTGAGAGGATTATGACCGCCAACAAAAACCACCGTAGAACCCGATCTGGCTCAGGTAGGACCTGGCGTAAATTGATAAAGCTTCGTAAGAAGAGCCAGTATACTACGTAGCTGACAAGCGCATTTGCTTTCGTGTCGGATCTTCTTCCCCACTCGCTCGAAACTCCAGAAACTCCTTTAGGTCTAGTTGTTCGGTAAACGACTCGTCTATCGTCAGGATCGACGCAGGTCTTCCATCATTCGGCTGTGCGGCAAGTTGGGTGTTGCAAAATAGCAAACTGGCTAGCACGAGAATGCCCCAGCAACCAGGTGCCCTGAGATTTTCGATAGCTTGCTTCTGCATCATGTTATTACAACCTACCCCTAAAATGATTCGCTCCGAAATATTATTGATAGCTCAATGTATTCAATTATCTGAAAACAGGCCAGTATTATTCTCTATTTTCAGCGCATCAAACTCCTTTCGATGCGCTTAATATTTTTCTTTCTTTGCTCCTTCTTTTTGTTAACAGCCTGTGGCGACGCTGGCCAAGAAGCTGCCACTGACACGACGACCACAACGGAGTCTGCCCAAGAACCATCCCCTGCACCTGCGGCCGCGCCCGATGCAAAGTTCCGTCCTGCCCTTCACTTCACCCCACCATCTGGCTGGATGAACGACCCCAATGGCATGGTCTATCACGAAGGCGAATACCACCTCTTTTATCAGCATTATCCCGATGGAAACGTTTGGGGCCCAATGCACTGGGGGCACGCCGTAAGCACGGACCTGATGAATTGGGAGCACCTCCCGATTGCGCTGTATCCCGACGAGCTCGGGTACATTTTCTCCGGCAGTGCAGTACTCGACTGGCGTAATTCTAGCGGTTTTGGCAAAGATGGGAAGCCTCCGCTTGTAGCCATCTATACTTACCACGACATGGAGGGAGAAAAAGCTGGCAGAGACGACTTCCAAAGCCAGGCCATTGCTTACTCTAACGACAATGGCCGCACCTGGACCAAGTATGAAGGTAATCCCGTGATCCCTAATCTTGGCGTCCGGGACTTCCGGGACCCGAAAGTGATCTGGGACGAAGCCCATGATCAGTGGGTGATGGTACTAGCCGCACAAAACCGTGTTCAGTTCTTCGGTTCCCCCAACCTGAAGGAATGGGAACTACTGAGTGAATTCGGCCAGAACGCCCGCAACCACTCCGGGGTATGGGAATGCCCTGAACTCTTCCCGTTAACGGTCGTGGAAACCGGGGAAAGCGCGTGGGTGTTAAACGTCAGCATTAACCCCGGTGGCGCCAATGGTGGCTCCGGCACCTTTTACTTCCCAGGAAACTGGGACGGTAAGACCTTTAAGCCCTTACGCGAAGCGCAGTTCTCCGCCACAGATACCGTAAACTGGGTTGATTACGGACGCGACAACTACGCCGGTGTCACCTTCAGCGACGTGCCGGACGGGCGCAGAATCTTTATGGGCTGGATGAGCAACTGGGACTATGCCCGGCAAGTACCAACCGAATCCTGGCGCAGTGCCATGACGATTCCGCGTGACCTGAGCCTGCACGATACCGACTTCGGCACCCGGCTGTGGCAACAGCCGGTGGGAGAGCTGCAAAAGCTGCGAGGGCCAGTAAGAAAACTGGATATGAAACGCCTTGCCGATGGGGTTACCACTGTAGACCTGAAAGACCTGGCACCTGACGGGGCCTTTGAACTGGACCTTACCGTAGACCTCGTGGACAGCGACGCCGAGGAGCTTTACCTTACCCTCAGTGATGATAGCGGGAAGCACTTTTACCGTACCGGGTATTCTCGAAAGCCAGGTGTTGACAATGCTTTTTTCACCGACCGGCGATCTTCCGGTAATACGGACGTCCACCCCAAGTATGCCCCCGACAACCTAACCGTTGCTCCCCGCTGGAGCAATGAAGGCAACCTCCGCATCCATGCCATATTCGACCGGACCTCCGCAGAAGTATTCTTCGACCAGGGAGATCCCGTAATGACAGATATCTTCTTTCCCGAGGAGCCGTTCACCAAGCTCACCATTGAGGTTGGCGGGACCATGGGAGAAGGTATGCCAGCCGGATGGGGCCTGGTGGAAGGGAAAATCTGGGGTTTATGAGTCAGTTATTGAGAGACAATGTTGTCCGTACGGCTGGCCTTAGCCGAGGCAAAGGCATAAAAGTGACCGGTACGCTGGTTTAACTACTTGAGGTGTTGGTCCCGAGCCTTAAGCGCTAAAAGCTTGATTCTCCGTTTGTAATCAAAAATTTTAACAAATACTGTCACGACAATGTAAAAGCAAAGCTTATTTAACATGATAGTAAAACTATCATGTCAAATAGTAGTTCTATCGTCAAACTCGCAGTCATGAAGAACTCACGCTTAACCTCCCTGCTTTTAGTATTGCTTTTTCCGCTGCTGCTTACGGGTCAGGTCACTGAACTTCCCATGATGCCAGCGTCTGGAATAACCAGTTATGGGAACCTTCCCGTTGGTCAGCTCAATCGTGCCCACCGGCAACAACTCACCGGCCAGTTCGAACTCGCCTTACTGACCTACAACAGCGCCCTTGCCTGGCAGCCCGATTGGGTTCCTGCTCTTGCGGCCCGTTCTGAATTGCTGTACCGCCTGGGCCGTAACCTGGAAGCCAAAAAGGATCGTTTGCAGGCCGACCGTCAAAACCCTACGGCCACTGCCTTTTTCCTCGCAAAGGGTAGAAACGGGTTGATGCCCTTTATGGCACTTTACCCCAGCGATTGGTACCAGGTAAATTACGGCCTGGCCAGTACCGATACCCCAAGCCAGGATCGCTCCACCCCACAAGCTTATTTCTACGCCCAGTACACCAGCATCATTAATGCGCCGGATACCGCACTAGCCGTGCGGGCACTACGGCAAAAAGTAGATCAGGACGTCATCGCCTCTCGACGCACCTTGAACGAATTGCCAAAAACCTACAACCAGGGCGTACGCAAAATGCTGCTCGCCAATCTTTCGATGCTTAACCACGACTACGCAGAAGCCATCAATTTATATACGGATGCCTCCTTAAAGGACGCCGTTGATTGGCCCGAACTACATTACAATCGTGGCCTTGGCTACATCCTGCTCAATAATTATATGAACGGTTGTGAAGACCTTTCCAAATCTGCAAAGGATGGCTTTGAGCCAGCAGCAGTCATGTACCAAAGCCTCTGTAATTTTTAGCAAAAAAGGCACCTCTACCCTTTATCTTTTAACCCTGTATCCTCTTTCATCATCTGCACCTAACCCATTCCCCCCTCTCCATTAACCCCCTAAATGTAAATACCATGAAAAACCTATTGTATTTCTCCGCCTTACTCGTCGTCATCTCGCTGGTTTTGCCCAGTTGTACCATCGTTCGTGAGGGCGAGGTGGGGGTAAAACGTACCCTGGGTAAGTACCAGGAAAAGTCCGTCGACAAGGGCGTTGCTTTCTTCAACCCCTTCATCACCAGCATCCAAAAGGTGAGTACACAGACCGAAAATCTGGAAGTCGGGCTCAACCTACCGTCAAAGGAAGGTCTTAACATCCGTGCCGAAATATCCATCCTCTACAGCCTCAACGGCACCCAGGCGGCGGAGGTATTACGCCAGATTGGGATTAATTATGAGCGATCCGTGATTCTTCCAGTTTTCCGCTCTGCGGTGGCGGATGTATCCGCCCGCTATTACGCCAAGGACATGCATACCGGCCAACGGGCCGTGATCGAGGAAGCCATCAAAGAGCAAATGAGCACGAACCTTGAGGGCCGCGGCATAGTCATCGAGACCGTCCTGGTAAAATCGATCCAGTTACCCGTCAACCTCGCTCGCTCCATTGAGCAGAAGCTGGAAGCCGAGCAGCAGGCGCTACGGATGGAATTCGTACTCCAGCAAGCGAAGCAAGAAGCCGACCAGCAGCGCATAAAAGCAGAGGGCACCCGTGATGCTCAGTTGATCATCGCCGAAGGTCTGACGCCTGAGGTACTCAAATTCAAATCCATTGAGGCCTTCTTAGAGTTGGCTAAATCTCCTAACGCAAAAGTCATCGTTACCGACGGGAATATGCCAATGATGATGAATAATGGGCAGGTTACTCCGGTCGTTTCCGGAAAGTCCAAAAAGAAGTAGCCGTTCAAGATACTAGTGAGTGTATTATTGTTCAGTCTTATTCAAATATTGCACCACGTCTGGTAGGGCGTGGTGCTTTTTTATTGTTTCGATAGCGAAGTGCTGCGAAGGTACTGGCGGCAGCCTATTCGCTCATTCAATTACTGCTTATTCGCTGAACTCCAAGTTAATTGCAAGATGAGACTCCGTTTAGTGCTTGATTCGCGTTATCAATCTACCTTAGGGCGCGGCCGCAGGTGCGGAGAACGTTGATAAAGCAGGCCTCTCTATCCGCTGCCGTATCTTCCTGCCGAATACCTGTCTTTCCATCCTAATGCGTCTTTCCTCCAAATCCCGTTTTTACCTCTTCATTTTCATCATCCTCGGGCTGCTGACCACCTACGCTGGTTGTGGTGGCAGGGACCTGATGGGCGATACCAAATCATTCTTTCAACGCTTATTCGGTCCGGCTACACCGCGCACCGCCTATCGAAAGGCGGCCCTCAAAGAAGGCAACGTCGGGGAACAGGATATGGCCCTGTGGGACGGTACCTATGACGTAGCCAAAACGACGCCACTCAGCGTCGGTCTGCCGCATCGCGAGCTGGTTCACCTTGACAATCAGTTGATCCTCTCTGCTCAGGCCCTGCGGTTTCGCCTCCCAGCCGGGCGGCTGCTCCGCATCCGCGCCCTCAACGACAGTGACCACCTCTTCGGCGAGCTCTTCCGCCTCAAGAGCGGAGCCGCCACCAAACGGCCGGCCGACTGGTTTACCGCAGAAGGTCGGGAAATCACCTACGAAACACCCTGGCTACACGGCGAGGAATTGCTGTTGGTAATACAAACCGCCCCCTGGCAGTTCACCCGGTACGAAATACAGATCACGACCGAACCAATACTACAGTTTCCGGTAGCCGGAAAGGACGACAAAGCCATCCAAAGCTTCTGGGGTGCACCGCGCGACGGCGGCGCGCGCAAGCACGAAGGCAACGACATCTTCGCACCAAAAGGCACCAAACTCGTCGCCCTCACCGACGGTGAGATCACCCGACTGACAAACACTGGCATCGGCGGCAAAACCGTCTGGCTCTATGATCGGGAGCGCGACCTGCGCTATTACTACGCCCACCTCGACGAGCAGTTGGTCCGTAAAGGACAGCGCGTTCGGCGTGGAGACGTCGTCGGCACCGTAGGCAATACCGGCAATGCCCGTACGACCCCACCCCACCTGCACTTCGGCATCTATGATAACAACGCGCTCGACCCATTCCCATTCCTGCAAAATCCTGACGTGCTTCCACCGGCTTCCCCAATTTCGTTAACTGAACCAGCAAAACGTTCGTCGGTGCCGGGACGCGGCAGCCATTACCTTCGCCTCCAGCCCCAAAGCGGCGGCTCCGTGATCCGCCAGCTGCAGAATGGTGAGATCATCACCGTGCTTGGCGTTAGCGGGCGGTTCCGGCGGATTAAGACGGAGCGGGGGGAGATTGGGTATGCTAACTTTGATAGATGGATAGTTGGATAGATTTATAGTGCTACCACAAGGCAATGCTCACTCCGTTCGGGGGGCTCTTTTGTAGATTGATAGTACTACCATAAGCATCGTTCTAAGCGCTGCGCTTGCTCACCTTGGGCGAACGAGCAAAACGAGCCTCCACATGCGGCAGCGCTATAAATCTATCACACTATCAATCGATCAATCTACCCGGCTCCTCTTCCATCTGCCGCTCCACAATCTCAGCGTAGTACCCCCCATTGGCCAGCAGTTCTTCGTGGGTCCCCATTTCGGCGATGCCGCCATCTTCCAGTACGATGATTTTATCGAACTTGAGGTGGCCGTAGATGCGGTGGGTGATGATGACGGCGGTCTTGTCCTGCAGCGACGCATTAAAGTAGCCCAGGATCTGTTGTTCGGTATTGGTATCGACGGCGCTGAGGCAATCGTCGAGTAAGATGATGTCCGGTTTTTTGATGAGGGCCCGGGCGATGCTGACACGCTGCTTTTGCCCGCCGGAGAGGGTAACACCACGCTCGCCTACGCGGGTATCAAAGCCTAGGGTGAGGCCCGAGATGTCTTCGTGGACCGCCGCATGGCGGGCAAAGGCTTCCACCTCTTCTCGGCCCGGGTCCTCTTTGGCGCCGAAAGCGATGTTGTTGTGGATGGTGTCGCTGAACAGGAAGATGTCCTGCGGAACGTAGCCGATCTTCTGGCGGAGGTTAGACAGCCCCTGCTCGCGAATGTCCTTACCATCAATGAGGATGCGGCCAGAGGACACATCGTACATTCTTAGCAGCAGGTCAGCTACGGTCGTTTTACCACAACCTGTTCGCCCGATGATAGCTAATTTCTCACCAGCTCGCAGGTGGAAGGTGACGTCGTTGATCGCCTTGATGCCCGTATCCGGGTAAACAAAGCTTACGTTCTCGAAACTGATCTCTCCTTTGATATCATGGTCATCATCCGGTGCTGGATCAACGATACTGGTCTTCGTGTTCAGGAATTCGTTGATCCGCTTCTGGCTGGCGGCGGCTTGCTGTACGATACTCGCGATCCAGCCAATGGCCGTCACTGGCCAGGTCAACATGTTGACGTAGATGACGAATTCGGCAATGTTGCCTGCAGAAATATTGCCGGCTACTACCTGCAGACCACCAACGTAAACGGTCAGGATCGTTGAAGCCCCAACCATAAACACCATCAATGGGAAAAACCAGGCGTCGATTTTTGCCAGGTCCATCGTCATGTTCTTGTACTGTTCGCTTTCGGCGGCGAAGTACTTCACCTGTTGTGGTTCGCGGACGTAGCTTTTCACCACCCGGATACCGCTGAATACTTCCTGCGCCGTAGAGGTCAGCTTAGACAGTTGTTGCTGGATGAAGGTAGACCGGGTGTGGATGATGTTACTGACGTAGTAAATACTGATGGCCAACAGCGGCAAAGGGATGAGGGTGTAAAGCGTAAGGGTGGGAGAAACGGCGATCATGGCAAAGACCACCAGCAGGATCGTAGAGATCAGGTTAGCGCAGTACATCACGGCGGGCCCGAGGTACATCCGCACCTTATTGACGTCTTCGGTGATCCGGCTCATCAGGTCACCGGTGTTATTACGTTTATAAAAATCGAGGCTCAATTCCTGGTAATGGTCGTAAATCGTCTCCCGCAGATCGTATTCGATCAGGCGGCTCATCACGATGATGGTCTGGCGGGTGAGGTAGAGGAAAATCCCCATCAGAATAGCCAGCAGGAGTACGATACCGCCAAAAATCATCAGGGAATGGCTCAAGACGCCGAAGTATTCCTGCCCCAGGTCAAAGCCCTCGTACATCCGATAGGTGTTCACCTGCTCAATCACCAGGTCCAGGGCTTCGCGAATCACCTGAGGTTGCAGCACCCG
>JBGCFZ010000182.1:0-11145 GCA_045110355.1 Lewinella sp.
CCGCAAACTGCGCGACTGGGTGGAGAACGCCCTGCACGAGGGAACACTAAAAGCGGTAGTTTGTACCTCCAGCCTGGATCTTGGAGTAGATTTTCGGCCGGTGGAAACCATCGTCCAGATTGGCAGCCCAAAGGGCGTCGCTCGGTTTTTGCAGCGGGCGGGCCGCTCCGGCCACCGGCCGGGGGCGAAATCCGTAATCCACTTCGTCCCCACCCACAGCCTGGAATTACTGGAAGCCTCGGCCCTACGCCACTGCATCGAGGCGGGGCAGGTGGAAGCGCGCATCCCCTACCTCCGCAGCTTTGATGTCTTGGTCCAATACCTGGTCACCCTGGCCGTAAGCGACGGTTTTCGGGCCAAAGACATCCTGGCCGAAATACGCCAAACTTACTGCTTCAACTCCGTGACCGAAGACGAGTTTGCCTGGTGTCTGGATTTTATCACTACCGGCGGAAACAGCCTGGGGGCTTATGATGAATACCACAAGGTGGTACTGGAAGAGGGCGTCTACAAAGTGACCAGCAAACGGATTGCCATGATGCACCGTATGAGCATCGGGGCCATCGTGAGTGGGCAGGTGATGATCCTGAAGTACGTCCGGGGCGGTACGATCGGTACGATCGACGAATACTTCGTCTCCAGCCTGAAAACCGGTGATACTTTCTGGTTCGCCGGCAGGTCTTTAAAACTGGTCAAGGTGAAAGGTACGGAGGCACTGGTGCGCAAGAGCAGGGCTAAGAAAGGGAAGGTCCCCAGCTGGAACGGAGGGCGGATGCAACTCAGTGAGCAATTATCGGATGCTTTCCGGGAGGCCCTTGACGACCTCGCTAATGAACGCTACCACAATCCTGAATTGGCCAAGTTGGAACCACTGCGCGAGCTGCAGGCCCGGCGCTCCGCCGTGCCAAAAAAGGATGAGCTACTGATCGAGTACTTCACCGACGGGGAAGGCTACCATCTGTTAATTTATCCGGGAGAGGGCAGAGGGGTACACGAAGGGCTGGCCAGCCTCATCGCTTACCGAATCAGTCAGTTTGCCCCCATCACGTTTACCATCGCCAGTAATGATTATGGCTTCGAATTGCTCTCCGATCAGCCGATTCCAATCGAAGAGGCACTGGGCTCCGGCTTGTTTGATACTGGCGGCCTTGGCGCAGATCTGGAAGCCTGCCTGAATGCGACGGAAATGGCCAGCCGCCGGTTTCGGGATATTGCCTCCATCGCTGGTCTCATCTTCAAGGGCTATCCAGGTAAACGCAAAAAAGAAAAACACTTACAAAGCAGCAGCAAACTGTTCTTCGACGTATTCACCCAGTACGAACCCGATAACCTGCTGTTGAATCAGGCGTACGACGAGATCATGACCTTTCAACTACAGGAGCGCCGCCTGCGGGTTGCCCTGGACCGCATCAGCACGCAGACCATCATTTTTAAAGCCCCGGCTAAAGCCACCCCACTGAGCTTCGCGCTGATCGTTGACCGGCTACGGGAGCGGATGTCTAGCGAAAAACTGGAAGATCGGATTAAACGGATGCGGCTGCGGTTGGTACGGGATTGAGGCGAGAGGAAGTGTAACCACTAAGCTATTGTTCTTCTGCCTGAAGGTCTACGGTTGGCAAGTTTTTTATTGCGAACGGCTATTAATAAGCTATTTGACCCCGGATGGGGTCGACTATTTTTAGCCCCGGGTTGCTACCCGGGGCTAAAAACACGGACCTCTGCACTTCAGAACGGCGCGTAGCGCCGTCTTAGTCAGTGCGCAATCATTTTAGCCCCGGGTGAGGACACTTCGTGCCCTCACCCGGGGCTAAAATGATTCGATTCCTCCGGAATCTGGAGGTTTTTAAACGGCCAGTTCTGATCTTCAGCAAAAGCGTCCCCACCGCAGGCCTTAAAGCTCATTGATTATTCAAAAAAAACCGAATAGGAACACCTCGGTCTTTTTTGAAAAGATCAATTACGCTGGAAAGATACGCTGACGCGTGCAAGCAAGCGGTTAATTGCGGTAGCGTTACTAATCCATTACATCTATCAATCTAAAAAAAACCTACTCCAAATTCCCAAAAGCCACCGCTGCCCATTCCAGACGAGCTTCCAGCGTACGCGAAGTGGTGCTGCCGGAGCGGAAAACCAGTTCGATACGGACATTGTCGTTGCCAGCGAACAGGGTTTTGAAATTGACCAGGCTTGGGTTGAGATTGACGGTTTGATCGCGGCGACGGAAGAGGTCGTCGACGCTGAACATGATGTCCTGCTGGTTGCAACCTCCCGGTGAGCCAACGGGGCAGGCCCGCAGTTCGATGCGTTCGATCTCGCTGAAGTCTTCACCGGTAAGGGAGACGACCCGGGCGCGCAAGCCACCAACAAGGTCGATGTCATCAACAGATACGTTGGCTTCCGTCATGGCGTCCACGAAGGCCGTTGGCACGGTGGGTTGGGCGATGACCAAGGTCTGAAAAGAGGGCTGGCCGGCCGGCACGGCAAATTCGATCACGGGGTAGTTTACCTCAAACAAGCGATCTCCATTGGTATCCCGCTTACAGGCAGTAATGAGCAACAGACAGGGAAGAAGGAAGTAGTAATATCGGATAATGACGTGGGGCTTTGTTGTTATGAGTTAACGCAATTTCTACGCCTAAGGTATTGGTTTAAGATGATTTCCTAACGGAGGAGTGGAGGAAGAGATGATGCACTCTCTGACTCCTCAACTCCCCGACTGCTTGACTATTTTCCTACCTTAGCGCCGCCGAACAACATCGGCCCCAAAATTCCCTAGATTATGGCCCTGAAGTACCGTCGTGTTATGCTGAAGTTGAGTGGTGAAACCCTGATGGGGGACCAGCAATATGGTATTGATGCTAAGATGCTCACGTATTACACCAAGCAAATTAAGGAGCTGATTGAAATTGGTGTCGAGGTGGCCGTTGTGATAGGAGGGGGAAATATTTTTCGCGGGCTTTCCGCAGCTGAATCTGGCGTTGAGCGTACGCAGGGAGATTACATGGGCATGTTGGCTACCGTCATCAACGGTATGGCGCTGCAGAGCATGATGGAAACCCACGGCGTATTCACTCGGCTCATCTCCGCCATCAAGATGGAGCAGATTGCCGAGCCGTACATTCGCCGGCGTGCCATGCGGCATTTGGAGAAAGGGCGGGTCGTCATTTTTAGTGCAGGAACCGGGAACCCTTACTTCACCACCGACAGCGCAGCGGCGCTGCGCGCCAACGAGATTGATGCCGACGTTGTCCTCAAGGCTACCCGGGTAGATGGTATTTATTCCGCCGACCCGGAGAAGGATCCTACGGCCACCAGGTACGAGGATATTTCCTTCAATGAAGTAATGATGAAGGGCCTTAAAATTATGGACCAGGCAGCTTTTGCCCTCTGTGCCGAGAACAATATGCCCATCATCGTTTTTGACATCAACGAGCCGACCAACCTGCGCCGCATCGTCTTCGGAGAGAAGGTGGGGACCTTGGTGAAGAATGCTTAGCAGGGCGCGGCCGCAGGTGCAAGAAAAGTTTAAGAAAGCAGGGTTTGTCTGCCAGCTTTAACTAAAAACTCCAGTGCAAATCCTGAACAACCTACTACGTCGGACGTAGGGTGTTCAGTATTTCAGCGGGAGTTGTAAGAGTAGCCAAAGCCGGCAGACGAACTGTTGTCTGGCTGCGCCAGGCCAAAAGGATGTGCTGCGCAGTACTTCGTGCTCGGCTGACGGCTGTCCACTCCAGGTCCGGTCGTCTGCCGAATTCTTTTTTGCATTTCAATGTAGGTTTTAAGAACAGAGAAAGTACTAAAACTGGAAAACAGACATAACTTTCAGTAGCAAATCACAAAAAAGTTCGTCAGCCGACTCTGGCCTCGCGATTCATCACAAAATACTAATTTGACGGTTAAAATCGTCACTTATCCAACGGCTCCGGTCCCAAGGCTTCGAGCTTTGATGAGTAGTCGTGCGATAGGGGAAATGCACCGATTGGGAAAAAATTAGGTGGCCAGCCGACTTAGGTAGGGTAAATCCACCGTAACCTGTTTAAGGAGCAGTGAGCTTGGTGTACATTCATCGCTCGTTAGAAAAACTTCCCTTGCACCAGCGGCCGCGCCTCCTTTGCCGTCTGGCTATAATAATTCGCTTACTATGATCAGACGCTACCACTGCCTGCTTTGCCTTCTTTTTTTATCAGGCAGCCTTTTGGCGCAGAACTCCGGGGATAATCTACTGGACCGAACCACCCTCCACGAAGTAAGGCTTACGTTTGCGGAACCGAACTATTGGGAAATCCTGACCAATAACTTTAACCAACACGCCGACCCCAACACCCCCGTGCCTTACCTGATGGCCTCCGTCACCATCGACGGAACAACGGTAGACTCGATTGGAGTAAGACAAAAAGGATTTACCTCACATGGCGCCTCCGAAACCAAGAAGCCGCTGAAGTTGGACTTCAACGAATTCGTGGCCGGTAAACGTTACGATGGGCTCCGGAAAATCAACCTGAACAACGCGACAGCAGACCCCGGTATGCAGCGGGATTTCATTTGTTACGACCTGATGAACGCCATGGGCGTGAACGCACCCAGGGTGGCTTTCACCCGCGTTTACCTCAACGATGAATACTATGGCCTTTACCAATTAGTTGAACAGGTCGACAAAGAATTTCTCCAGAACAATTTTGAGGAAAGCAAGGGTAATCTTTTCAAAAATATGGGTTGGTTCAACTTCGAATTCAATGGTGACGACACGGAGGCCTACCGAACCATGCAGCTGAAAACAAACAGAGAAACGGATGACTACGCAGGGCTGATCAACTTTATTGATATCCTGAACAATGCTTCGGAGGAAACTTTCCCCGCTGCCATTGAGGCCATTTTTGACGTAGATCGGTACTTGAAAACACTGGCCGTTGACGTGGCGACCGACAACTGGGACTCTAACCTGCAACACGGCCGCAACTGGTACATGTATGAAGATACGACCACCGGCGTTTTCAATTGGATCCCCTGGGATTATAATTTATCTTTCGGTGCCGACCTCTTCGGTGGCGGTGGCGGAGATGAATGTGTACTGTTTGCCGACCCTGCCTTTTTGCTGAACGGTACGACGACCATACAATTCTACGACGCAGGCTTTGCCCTGGAGGAACCCACATTTACCTGGGATTTCGGTGACGGCAGCCCCGTGTCTGCGGAGCAAAATCCCGTCCATACCTACGCTACTGCCGGAGAATACGAAGTGTGCGTTACCATGACACTGACGGCCGACTGCTTTTCGGAACGGTGCAAAAGATTCAATACCACTACCAATCTGGACGAATGCCCATCCATTATCGACGGCAGCTACGGCGGCCCGGCTGACAGTATTTTTGCCCTCCTGCTTACTTACAACCCGACCTGTTGTGAGATGTGGGGAGAGGATTGCGAAGACATTAAAACCATGCTGACCGACCGAGGTGGATCCGGCGGCGGAGGATTTGGCAGCGGTTTTGCGATTGACCAACGAGGGAACGAAGAACGTATCCTGATCAGCCGACTGCTTGCGGTGCCTGACTTTTACGACCGTTACATCAGGCATTTCTGTAACCTGATGAATAACCATTTTACTTCAGAGAAGTATGATGTACTGATGGCAGAGCATAAGGCCCTGATTGAGGGATCAGTGGCTGATGACCCCCACTTCTTATTCTCCTTCGAGATATTCGAGCAAGACTTCGGTGAAGAAGGGCTCCGGCAAGTGATCGCCGATCGTACGGCTGCTTTGCTGGATGAGCTGGACATGATGGGCGGCTGTGCGCCGGTGCTTCCCAATATCCGGGTTGGTGACCTCGCCATCAATGAATTTGTAGCAGACAACGACTCGATCAGCGGCATTAATGACCCCGATGGCGGCTACCCCGATTGGATCGAACTGTACAATAACACTACAGCAGCCATTGACTTGTCGGATACTTACCTATCAGACAAAAGCGATAATTTGCTGAAGTGGCAGTTCCCCACTGGCACCACCATCCCGGGGGGCGGCTACCTCATCATCTGGGCCGATGAAGACCTTGATCAGCAGGGCTTGCACGCCAACTTTAAACTGAGTAAAAATGGCGAAGCCATTTACCTTTCCAACGCTGATGAAAGCAGCATTGATTCCATTGGCTTTGGCGAACAGACGACGAACGTGTCGCTGTCTCGATTCCCCAACGGCACCGGTCCTTTTCTTGCCCAGCACACTACCCACGGCTACAGCAATGATACGCCGGTAACTACCCGTAACGTGATTGATGCACTGCGGGTGAACGTTTACCCCAACCCGGTAGGTGATCAATTACAGGTTGGGCTCCCTACCAACGGAACCCAACAGTATACCGTCGAAATCTTTTCCATAACCGGGCAGCAGGTAGTGGCTGACCGGCAAATCTCCGGCCCGCTGGCGAAGCTGGAGGTCAGTAACCTGGTGCCTGGCTTCTACTTCTTACGCGTTCGGGGCGAAGACGGCAAGCGAGGGGTAATGAAGTTTTCTAAACGGTAGCATTACCATTAGGTCTCCGTGCGGACGCAATCAAAATCAACTTTCCACTTCCGTTTAATTAGCTTTGCCCTGTATTTGTATCTTTTTTCCGTTTGAGACCCAGCCATGAGAAAACTGCTTTCCCTTGCTTTTGTACTCCTCCTGTGCACCAGCGTCCGCGCCCAAAATGCCGGCCCTACGCTGAATCTGGAGGATGCTTCCATCACCCGTGCCGAGGCGCTTCGTCAAATCAATGATGGTTTGCCAGTACGTATCTTCTTTCAGGAAGACCAGTTGCCACAGGGCAACATTGCTCTGAGCCTGAAAGATGCCACGATGCGTGAGGCGCTTGATGCCATCCTGAAAGGAACCGTTCTTGATTTCGTCGATTACCGCAATAAGGTGTACGTCATCGGCTCGGCCATTACCATTGGTACCGAATTCGATGCTGCCTACTATGCAGCGGTTGCCGACCGGATCGAAGCCGCCGCGCCGGAAGAAACCGGCAGCAGCTCATCTGGACCAGCCTACATCGGTACGCTGGAAAGCCTGGGCGCCGACGGCCTGGCCACCATTTCAGGAAAGATAACGGACCAAAGTTCCGGAGAGTCTTTCATCGGAGCAACGGTACAGATCGAAAACAATACGGCCGCAGCAGCTACGGACATTGACGGCAACTACGAACTAAAGTTGAGCCCGGGGAGCTACACCATGGTTATTTCCTACGTCGGTTTTGGCGCCAACCGTCGGGATATTCGGGTAAATGGTACCGGAACGTATGACATTGCCCTTGGCGCATCCGGAACCAACCTGCAGGAAATTGTGGTGACGGAACAAGCCGCCGATGCCAACGTAGGCCGCGTACAGGCTGGCGTTGAACGCCTGGACATGGCCCAGTTGGAAAAACTGCCCACCTTCATGGGGGAGACCGACGTTGTAAAGGCCCTGCTCCTCAACCCCGGCGTTAGTTCAATTGGTGAGGGAGCCTCCGGTTTCAACGTTCGTGGGGGAGAAATTGATCAGAACCTGCTGCTGATGGACAATGGCGCATTGATCAACTCGAGCCACGCGCTGGGTTTCTTCAGTACCTACAATGCCGATATTATTAAAAGTGTCGACTTGTACAAAGCAAATATGCCCGCCCGTTTCGGCGGACGCCTTGCCTCGGTGCTCGACGTACAGATGCGCGACGGTAATTTCAATCACTTCCGGGCGAAGGCCGGCATCGGTCCCGTTACGGGAAAAATCATGCTGGAAGGCCCGATCGTAAAAGAGAAGAGTAGTTTCATCCTCGGTGCCCGCTCCAGCTACGCCAACTGGGTGTTGGGGCTGGCAAGTGTAAAGGAAGTGAACACTTCATCTACCTTCTTCTTCGATGGCAACCTGCGGATAACGCAGCGCTTCGGAGAAAACTCCACGCTGATCCTGCAAGGTTATGGCTCTCAGGATGAGTTTAACTATGCTGAAACCTTTGGCTTCGATTACCAAACCACCATGGGGCAAGCCACGTGGAAGCAAATCTTCAGCGACAAACTCTACGGCGACCTGAGCCTGGTCTATAGCGACTACAATAGCAGCCAAACGGACTTCAGGGCCCTTTCTGCCGAACAGGTAAATAATGGTATTCGGTACGTGACCGTGAAGCCTAAAATCAACTACGACCTTTCGGAAGAAACTCAGTTTGAAGGCGGTTTGGAGATCAATCGGTTTTGGGTCAACCCCGGCATTAGAACCCGTGCCTCCGCCGAATCATTAGTTCCTGAATCGGCATTGGAGGAAGAGCATGGTATGGAAATAAATGCTTTTGGAAGCGTTGATCATGCTTTTTCGGACCGCTTCAGCATAAGTGCCGGATTACGATTTGCCAATTACCGGTTCCTTGGCCCGGGCACGGAGTTCAATTACCAGGATGGCGTGCCAGCCCGCGGGCGCATCATCGATTCTACCCGCTACGGCGCGGGAGAGACCATCGCGGCATACAACAGCCTGCAGCCCCGGTTGAGCCTGCGCTACCGCCTCAACGCTACGGCCTCCATCCGGGCTGGCTACGGCCGTACGGCGCAGTTCCTGAACCAGATTTTTGTCAGTGACTCTCCAACGCCCAGCTCGCAGTACCAACTTAGTACCGGCTACATTCCGCCCTTCCTATCCCACAACGTGTCGTTGGGTTACTTCCTCAACCTGGAAGACAATAACGTAGAACTGGGGGCTGAGATCTACGCCCGTCAGATCGACCAATTATGGGATTACCGGGACTTCGCCGAAGTGATCGTTAACCCAAGCCTGGAAACAGAGATCCTCATCGGAGAAGGCCGGGCTTATGGTCTTGAATTGAGTGGCAAGCGTAAAGTCGGGACCCTGAACGGTCTTGTCAGTTATACCTACTCCAGCACGCAGCGTAAAATACCTGGCATCAATAACGGAGAATACTACAATAGTAACTTCGATAAGCCCCACAACTTTGTGACTACAATTAATTGGAACCCAAACAAACGGAATACGCTGACGGCCAACTTTACCTACGGCACCGGGCGGCCAGTTACCGCACCGGTGGGAAGTTACCGGGTCGAAAACGGGCTTTCTGTCCCGGTCTACAGCGATCGGAATGCCGTTCGTATCCCTGATTATCACCGCCTCGACCTGGCCTACACCCTGGGTAAAGGCTACGATGAAACCAAGAATTTCCAGACGAGTTGGACCATCTCCCTATACAACGTGTACGGAAGGAAGAACGCCTTCTCGGTCTACTACACCCAGGCGGCAGACCTCAGCAATGTGGCTAACCGACTCGCGGTGCTGGGCACCGTTTTTCCCGCCATCACCTTCAACATCGAAACGCGCTAACCTTTTCGGGCGCGGCCGCAGGTGCAAGGAGGGGTTTCGTAACCAGCAAAGTTCCTCCACCTCACACTGCAACCTGTAACCAACTTGAAACCTGCCCCCTGATTACCTGCAATTCCCCCATCATGACCCCAACCATCAAATACACGCTCGGTCGCCTGTCACTACTACCGATACTGGCTGCCCTGTTTTTCGGCTGTGTCGACGAAATTGACCTCACACAGGGTCTGCCACTTCCCGACGGCATCGTTGTTTCTGGTCGCCTGCTTGCCGGAGATGACTTTACGGAGGCAGAAGTCATCCTGGAAGAACTCTTTCGTTTTGAGAACAGCAACCGCCCCGCGCAGATCGTAACGGCCAACGTCCGCGTAGTTAATGAAGATGGCCAGGAACTGACGCTTGTTTATCGTGATGGCGTCTACCGGGGAAGCATTGGCAACAACGACCCCGCCTTTCGCGTAGCCGAAGGAATGCGTTTCAATGTACTGGTCACTACCCGCGAAGGCGCAAGCTTTGCCAGTAAGCCAGAAGTGCTGCTGCCAAAACTGGAAGCTACCTCAGCACGCGCGGTTGCTTCTACGGTGGAGGTGACCAACGGAGCGGGGAACATTGAAAACGTCCCGGCGATGGAATACCTGATCACGACACCCCTTCGCTATCCCGGTGGTGAAGCTGCCTACGTTCGTTGGTTGATGGACGAATACTACGCCCAGACAGATGAAAGTACTGACCCCAACACGGGCATAAAAACTTGCTACATTGATCTTCCTTTCGGAGGGACAGAAGTAAAGGTGGTGGGCAATACCGCCGGAGACGCTAATACGCTAACTGACTTTTCACTGGGCAAAAACAGAATTACTTTCCGCTACGCCGAAGGCAATTATATGGAAATTCGTCAGGAAGCCATCTCTCAGGAAGCTTTTGAGTACTACAGCCAGGTAAATGCAATTGCCAGCCGGGAGCTGAGTATTTTCGAGGCACCCGGCGGACCCGTGGTGGGCAACGTTACCTCGGTAGAAGGTGACATCTCCAACGTCTTTGGCTTCTTTTACGTGGCTACGCCTTCCATCATCCGCGTACCCGTTACACCGGCAGAAGCCGGTAACCCCGTGTTTGCCTGCCCGCTGACCGCCGCAATGCCTCCGCCCATTACTCGTTGCACGGATTGCCTGGTCGCCAGTAACACATCAACGACCGTTCGCCCACCCTGGTGGGAACTCTGATCGCCTCATCCTCCGCCCAACTGACATCGCTTTTATCTTCTAATAAATCTTTCAGCTATGCGTTTGCAGACCGTTGCTTTTTTTCTCCTTGTTGCCGGGGTGCTTTCCGCACAAACGTCGGTTCATTTCGACCGCCCCTTCCACGTTGCCGGAGAAGTAGCCTGGTTTTCTGCTTTCCTGCCCCAGCCAGCTCCTCCTAAGGTTAAGGTAGCGGTTTATGCGCCTGATGGCAGCGAGCAGGATTACTTTTTTCTTGAAGCAGATGCACAGGGACAGGTCAGCGGTTACTATCGCTGGCCTTTCGGCCTGGAAACCGGCTACTACCGGCTCGAGCTGCAGGGCATGACGGAAGGTAAGGAGGTGGTCTCTTTGGGAACCATCCCCCATGCGGTCTACAACGACAAACGCGCAACGGCCACCACGGCCGGTTCCCTGGACGGAACGGGAGCATTGCCCGCCTCCGGCGGCCTCTCCGTCAACGTCGACGGCAATACCGTCAGCATCGGTGGCCTCAATGGTGCTGCCTACAGCATCAGTGTCGTCAACGCCGACATCACGGGCGGCATTGAGGGCTTTCGGACA
>JBGCFZ010000183.1:0-4061 GCA_045110355.1 Lewinella sp.
ATCCCTCGGCCTACATGGAGAATCTAGTTCGCAAAAGCATACCAAGTCTTAGCACCTCAAACCAGTGCGTAAATAATCATAGTGATAAGCTCCTGCTCATCACTGGATATTATCAGCGTCCCAGCCAAAACAAAATTCAAAAACCACCCTTCGGGGCAGAGGAGCAAGCCCAACTCCCCCCTGCTCCTTCATCCCTTCCCCTTTGGGGACCGCGCCTACGGCGCGCTCAGGGACTTTTGCACCTGCGGCCCCGCCCAAAACACCAAGCCCCCTAACGCGTAGCTATGGATTTCAATCCATACAACAAAGCCATCACGCTGGAATGAAGTCCAACGCTAAGCGCAAGTCCTAGCCATCGTAAATATCTTATCTTTTAACCTAAGCCCTTTCTCTCACCTTTTGCATCTTTGCGAACCACCAAAAAATATAGAAAAATGGCAATGCTAAATTTCGGCGGCACCGAAGAGAAGGTCGTCCTACGTGAAGAATTCCCCCTGGAGAAAGCCCTGGAAACATTGAAGGATGAGACCATTGCGGTCCTCGGCTACGGCGTACAGGGCCCGGGTCAGAGCCTGAACTTACGCGACAATGGCTTCAACGTCATTGTTGGCCAACGCAAAGGCGGTGCCAGTTGGGACAAAGCAGTTGCCGACGGCTGGGTACCCGGCGAGACCCTCTTCCCCATCGAAGAAGCGGCCGACCGCGGCACCATCATCCAGTACCTGCTGTCTGACGCAGCCCAGATCGAAGTATGGCCCACCCTTAAGCCGTACCTGACGGCGGGCAAGGCCTTATACTTCAGCCACGGTTTTGGCATCACCTTTGACCAGCGTACGGGCATCGTTGCCCCCGACGACATCGACGTGATCCTCGTTGCCCCCAAGGGCTCCGGCACCAGCCTCCGTCGCATGTTCCTGCAGGGACGAGGCCTCAACTCCAGTTTCGCCATCAAGCAGGATGCGACCGGCCGTGCCTACGAGCGCGTCATCGCCCTCGGCATCGGTGTTGGCTCCGGCTACCTGTTCGAAACCGACTTCCAGCGGGAAGTCTACTCTGACCTCACCGGCGAACGCGGCACCCTGATGGGCGCCATCCAGGGCATCTTCGAGGCCCAGTACGGCGTCCTCCGCGAGAACGGCCACACGCCCTCCGAAGCCTTCAACGAAACGGTTGAAGAACTGACCCAGAGCCTCATGCCACTCGTTGCCGAAAACGGCATGGACTGGATGTACGCCAACTGCTCCACCACCGCCCAGCGCGGTGCCCTGGACTGGAAAGACAAGTTCCGCGACGCTACCCGCCCCGTCTTCGAAGACCTCTACCGCAGCGTAGCCACCGGAGAAGAAGCCCAGCGCAGCATCGATTCCAACTCTCAGTCCGACTACCGCGTGAAGCTGGAAGCCGAACTGAAGGAACTCCACGACAGCGAAATGTGGCAGGCGGGCCGTACGGTTCGTGGCTTACGGCCGGAGAATAACTAATCAGGTTGCAAGTTGTAAGTTGCAGGATGCACGATAAAAACGCCGGTGATGCTATTTTGCGTTACCGGCGTTTTTTCAAGGGCGAGGGCTTGTAGTCCGAGGGCGAACGGGGCCACAGGCTCCCGGAGCATGTTCCCGAAGCAGCTTGCAGGTATAACGCTGGCCAAAATCGCTGCGTGCGCTTGCCCGACTCGGACTACAAGCCCTCGCCCTTAACTTTGTCAAAGCTTAATTTCTCTTATTCCATGTCCTCCACCCTCACCTCCTCACTAATCGCAGTAGAAGACGTCATGCGCGCCCGCCAGCGGCTGCGTGGCGTAGCCTTGCATACGCCGCTACAACGCAACCCTCGGCTGAGCGAACTGTACGGTGCGGAGATTTACCTGAAGCGGGAAGACTTGCAGGAAGTCCGGAGTTACAAGATCAGGGGCGCTTACAACAAGATGTCGCTGCTGTCTCAGGAACAGAAGGAACGCGGCGTAGTCTGTGCCTCTGCCGGCAACCATGCGCAGGGGGTGGCCAGTGCCTGTGCCAAGATGAAAGTGCACGGCACCATATTCATGCCAGCCGTTACGCCTCTACAGAAAGTAAATAAGGTCCGGTCTTTTGGCAAGGAATACGTAGAAGTAGTCCTCACTGGTGATAATTTCGATGCGGCCTTCGCCGAATCGATGGTGCTGATGAAGGAAAAAGGACTGGCTTACGTACATCCTTTTGACGACCGGGACACCATTGCCGGACAGGGCACCGTCGGCCTGGAAATACTGGACGACGCGCCGGGACAGATCGACTACGTTGTGATGGCCGTGGGTGGTGGCGGATTAAGCGCGGGAGTGGGCAGTGTTTTTGCACAACTGAGTCCGACGACAAAACTGTACGGTGTGGAGCCGGGCGGAGCGCCGGCGATGCACGACAGTGTTGCTAAAGGGGAAGTGATTACCCTCGACCAAATCGACAGTTTCGTAGACGGTGCGGCGGTACGCCGTGTCGGTAAAAACAACTTCCCCATCGTAAAAGCGGTGACGGAGGGCATCCTGCTGGTCCCCGAAGGAAAGGTATGTATGACCATGCTGGAGTTGTACAATGAGGATGGCCTGGTGGTGGAGCCAGCCGGCACACTGGCGGTAGCCGCCCTTGATCAACTTGGCGACATTAAAGGCAAAACTGTCGTTTGCGTCATCGGAGGGGGCAACAACGACATTACCCGCACGGCGGAGATTCAGGAACGAGCCTTATTGTATGCTGGCCTGAAGCACTATTTCATCGTTGAATTCCCGCAACGGGCGGGTGCTTTACGCGACTTCCTTAACCTACTCGGACCGGAAGATGACATTACTCACTTCGAGTACACCAAGAAACATAACCGGGCCATGGGGCCGGCGCTCGTGGGCATTCAATTGCAGGCAGCAGCAGATCTCGATGCCCTCCTCAAGCGGATGGACGCCGGTGGCATTAAGTACCAGACCATCAACGATCAGCCGATGTTGTTTGAGATGTTTGTCTGATTGGGCGCGGCCGCAGGTGCAGGGAAAAGTAATCTAGAGCCAGTGTAAATGGTGGCGGTACAGCTCGAAGAGCTTTGTAGCACAGTACCAGCTTATTAAGAGCTAGCTCCTAGTTTCTAGCTCCTAGTTTCCTAGCTACTAGTTTCTAGCTCCTAGTTTCCTAGCTACTATTTCCTACCTTCGCCCCATGCCCCTAAACAACCTGAAACTGATTTCAGCCGGTGCCGGCAGTGGTAAAACCTACCGCCTTACCGAGGAGATGACCAAGCTGCTGACCAGCGGCCAGGCCCGCCCCGAAGGCATCATCGCTACCACCTTCACCAAGCGTGCCGCAGCGGAACTTCGGGAACGTGTCCGCGTAAAGCTGCTGCGGGAGGGCATGTCTAAAGAAGCCAACGAATTAAAGAACGCCCTGATCGGGACCGTACATGGTTTGGGTGTCAAGCTGCTGCGCCGCTTCGCCTTCGAAGCCGGGGTATCTCCTCAGGTAGACATCATTGCCGAGGAAGACCACCAGCGGTTGTTTAACCTCAGCATGGCCAACGTGATCGACGTTTCCAGCATTGATGAAATTGAAAACCTGTGCGAAAACCTCGGTCTGAGCATCGACGGAGAAAAATACAATTGGCGTAAAGAGGTACTTCGATTAGTAGAAGTGATTCGGGGGAATAATTTCGACGGGGCAACCATCGCTAAAAGCAAACAACTATCCTGGGAGAGCCTGGCCAAACTTCTGCCACCGGTCAATCCTTCCGTTTCCGCAACACAGTTTAAAACACGGCTGGAGATTGCCCTGAAGGAAACCATCGCAGCGCTGGAGGCGAACGAAGACATCGACGCCACCAAGAAAACGCAGACGGCGCGCCAAACCCTGCGCCGCTATCTCGGACAGCTACAGCGAAAAGGCAGCCTGCCCTGGTACCATCTATGCAAACTGGCGCGCTTCGAAAAGGAAGTTGGTGCTAAAAGCCGTGAGTGTGTGGAACAAGTCGTAAACATCGGCGAATTACACCCTGCACTGGAAGCTTTCCAGCACGACATGAAACGGTACCAGGACCTGCTCTTCGACTGCGCC
>JBGCFZ010000184.1:0-25867 GCA_045110355.1 Lewinella sp.
GATGATCAGGGATACCTTCCCTCCAGATTTGTCCTTGCCCAACAAGCTGATGATCTTGAACCAATAGGCCAGGTTCGGGGCTTCGCCCCGTGCGCCCAACATCAGCACGTAGACAGCATTCGGCGTCAGGAAAAACTGGTGCGTCATGTACTGCAGCTCCTGGCCGCCAAAATCCCATAAATTGGCCCGGAAGCCTTCCCTAATCTCCAGCCCTTCGTGGATGTTGATGCCCTGGGTTTCTTCCGTCTTCGTTCGAGACAAATCAAACGTTGGGTCAACCAACTTATTAAAAAGCGTTGTTTTCCCGGTATCGCCTTCTCCTACTATGATCAGTTTGGCTTCGTTGATGGTTTGTGTGCCTCCCTGGTCCTCAATTTGTTGCCAATAATTCAGGATGGCTTCGTTGCCTTGTATAGCTATTTCCAGGGGAGGATTGGTTAGGGGACAGTTTGCGAACTCTAGCCTAATATCAGGGTTTCTCTCAATAAGATTTTTCAAAGGGCTTAAATCGCTTACTTTGGTATCCTCGAACCATATAGTACCTAAGTGTTGTAAATGCTTTAAAGGACTTAAACTTACTACGTTAGTCCCACTAACTGAAATATCTTGTAAATTCACTAAACCCCTCAAAGGATTTAAATCTTTTACCGCCGTCCTAAAGAGCTGAAGATCTTCTAGTAGTGTTAAATTCGCTATCGGGATTAAATCTGCTACCTCAGGGCAATCTGCCCATAACACTTTTAATTCAACCAATCCTTTTAACGGTGTTAATTCATTCACTCTTGAGTCGCTAAAGCGAAGTTCTTGTAACTTGGTTAATTTTTTTAACGGGGTCAATTCTTTTACTTGAGTATCGCGAATATTTAGAAATTCCAAATCCACTAACCCCCTCAAAGCACTTAAATCGGTTACTTGAGTACCTGAAAAATCAAGCACCTTCAGTCCCCCCAATTTTCTTAACGGACTTAAATCACTTACTTGAGCGCCTGAAACATATAGACTATTTAAATTCTTCAAGTTTCCTAAAGCGTCTAAATTCTTCAAGCCTGTAGATTCACCACTGTAGTAATTATTAAAAATAATTTTCAGCCTTTTCAGGGCCTCAATTTTATCAGAGATATAGTCAATATTATTTCCTACTCCTTCATTTTTGCTTTCAATCCAAGTTTGTTCTTTACTTTCGAAATCATAAATCAGACCATCCCTTCCCAAATACAACTCCTCCAACCAAACCAACTCAAAAAGCTCGTCCGGCAGTTCCGTCAATCCACAATTTGCCAGATCAATGGTCGTTGCCTTGGTTGCCTTAGCTTCCCGAATCAATTTAAGTGCGAGTTCCGACATAATATTATTTTTTTGTTTTGTGCCTTAGGTAAAATCAGCGGGGCATTAGTCTTTCATGGCATCATAGATAAGCTTAGCAATCACCTTATCGTCTAAATACCCTTCAATACCGTGCCGGTTATCCGTATGGTTTACCACGTGGGTACTGTTTTGGATGTCGAACCCATTATTGAAGTGCTTGGTGTCGAGGGGGCGTAGGGCAACAAAGTCTCTTTTGTCGTAGGCATTGTACCAACGGTCGGTTGCCTCGCTCATGATGGATTGGGGCATGACCAAGGGAGGCTCCAGGTACCTGGCTAAAGCAGCCACCCCCAGCGGTGAGCCAAGGGTGATGAACTTCTTGACCTTAAAGTGTGGGTTGTTTTTCAGCACCAGATAGGTAACAATGGACCCGAGGGAATGTCCGACGACAACACAGGGCGTCGCATCAAACGTAGCTTCGACAACTTTGTTAACGGCCGCTTTGATGTGGTTTTGGGTCAAATACACGAACACATCCCTGGTTGCTTTCCTTACGGGATAATCGCCCAAAACGTTTCCTTTGTCCAACAGTTGAGACAACCACCGCACTGCGCCCCAATTAAGTGGGCCACGGTCTTCTTCCACTGCGTGTTTTATATCCATCCGCTCTTCGAAGGTCGAAGCATTTGCTAGCGCCACCTCTTTCAGGTATTCCTTCGTGAATTGTAGTTCCTGGGCTTCGTTGATGCCATCGGAGCCGCTGCGGGTAGCCTCGCCGGATTTGGGGGCCGTCAATTCCTCCATGAGGTTGATCAGCGTATCCGCGTAGTAAGGCACGTGGATGCTGTCTTCGGCAGGTAACGACAGGTTAGATTTGGCCAGGCCTTTTTCCCACGCAGTGAGCCAATTGTCTCTAAGTTGTTTGGGTGTATAGTCTTGCTGGTCTCTGCCGTGTACGAATATTACTTTCATCTGGGTTCTTTTGGGTTAAGGGGTTTTCTTAACGCATCGCTATAGCTACTGAGCTGCAAACAGCTAGCTAATTTCGATCAGCGTTCCATTCTTGTAAATGATAAAATTCTCTTCCGCGGCGCCTTTCATTACCGCTTCTGTTCTTCCGGAATCGAACGCGTCTTCGATGTTAAATCCATCGCCTTCAGCAAGTTGAAAATAGAAGCCGCTGCTAAAGGCGCTTGCTGCTGTATCGCCAATCGCTACGGTCGTCCCGATGACGTAATCCACGTGTTCCGCGATGGTTGCCGCTTGCGCTTCTGTATAGCAGGCATTCAATACTACTACTTTGATGTTGAAGCGCTTCTTAAAAAACTTAAACAGGCTCTTTAATCCACTTAGCGGAATGAGTGCCTCTTCATTTTTATCATCGTTTTGCACGACGATTCCTGCGTACTTTCCTTCTTTTCCGTGTCCGGAAAAATGGAGGATTTCAGGACGTTCCTGCTGCGTGAACTCTTTGAATTCCGTACCGCTGACTGCTTTTTTGGAAATCATGTTGTACGACGCCTGATTCCCCTGAAGCTTCCGGGCAATAATAGAATGCTCCTTGTCCAGATTTAGCTTTGTGGAACCTGCAGGATTCGCCGTTAGCATTAAAATTTTTATTGGGCCGGAGGAAGATTCCTTTTCATCAATGACAATTGGTTTTTTTTCATCAATACTACCTAATAATTTCAATACGCCAACGGTAATTTGGTTACTCCTGGTACCAGCTTCAGAGGGATATAATAGCCCCAGCATTTTGTCACGATCAAATTGTTCTAAATTTTCTTTCAGGAGGGCAATGTCGCTTTTCAGTTGCTCCCGATGGTTGTCACGCGCCCATTGGTTCATATGAGCGAGCGCCTCTTCGGTTTTTGCTCTGCCGATAAGTTGACGTACCGTTTCTTTTAATTCTTCAAGTGTCATTAGGTTAATCATTTTTAATAAACCACCCTGCGTTGGGGGCTTTGAAAACTACCACGTTGTTTTTCCTTGTCGCTTCCCGTAAAAAAGAAGTCTTTGTGCTCAAAATGGGTTGTCCTTAACTAGTGGTCGTTATTCCGCCGCCTCGTTTATCGGCGACACCATAATGTGTGCCCGGTGGGTACCTGGGTTCATAATCCAGGGATGATTAGGCGCAATGGGCGACTCGGGTAATCCGGTAGATGCTGCCGTGGCAAACGGCAGGTAAACGACGTAGCGATAAATGGCGCCGGGCACCGTTCCCGTCTTGGGGTCGTAGGAGGATTCTGGCCCGTAATAAATGTGTAGCGCAGCACCGGGGTCTCCCATAGACAACTTTCCGGATTTCACCTCCACTTCGCGGATGTCAAATATCTCCTTTGCCTTTTTACCTTCCGCTTTTAATTCCCGGCCCCTGGCCATAAAGGGCTCCAGGCTTTTATGGTAACAGGCGGCGCTGAAACGATCCTTTTTGGGGTCATCGGCCAAACAGATGAACTCGTTGGTCCCTTCCCTAAGCGTAACGAACTCTCCAGCCATATTATAACCGATGACCTTGGCCCGGCCCCGGCTTGCTTCCGGGGCTGCCATCAGGGCAGTTTTGATCAGCGCTTCATCAGAATCGATGGCCACCGTCGGTATTTCTTCGGCCATAGGTTCCGTATCGCTTAGTGCAACCTCGGCTTCGTTGGATTCCGGCCCCTCGTTATCAGCCTCGGTTGGTGCGTTGCAGGAAATCAGCATTCCTGCCAGGATGAAGGTGTAGATGATCTTGGTCATGGTTTGTTCTTTATGTGCGGAGGCTTAGTGCGTTTTTCAGGCAATGGAGAACTCTCCGCCTCAATGGGTCCCACCAAATTAATCTAAAAAGCTGAAATGGGGTGTAAGTTCTCGTGTCGTACGGAAAACAGAGGAGGCGCTTCAGGGGCCTTTCCAACCTCCCTCGGACCTGAAGCCTTCTTCCTCCAACTTCGTTTTCAGCCTGACCGTGTGTTTGTCGTTATGTTTATGAACCTGAGCGGCAGTGGTTAGTATCGTTACCGCAAGCGCATTTCCTGCAAAGGACTTGAATTCCTTTAGCATTTGTTCACTGCTTAATGGCTGTGATGACAGGAAGAGTTTCACGATTTTCCAGGTTAAGAGCGTGAACTGAAAATCCTCATTTCGCTCCGCGGCTACTGCGTGGTAGCTACGGCTAAACTCCGGTTTTCACGCCTAGCCAGTAACCATCAGGACTGCGGAGCGGTCAGCTCAGAAAACCCTAAACCAGTTCCGTGTCTAAATTTAATACTTTCCACGCTGCCTTAAGAGGGCTGGTACGCAAATTTAAGAAAATCCGTCGCCCCTACCCTGCTTTTTAAAAACCCGCTTTGCACCCGCGCCCGCGCCCAGGAAAAGTAAAGGAAGCGGTACCGAGTGGTCTCGATACCGCTTCGCAGACATTATATGGGATCAAATTTCGGGCTGGTTTCCTCTACTCCTTCTCCCAGGTGTCAAGAATCCGGGGGACAGCAGGCAGGCCAACTTCCTCCACTCGTGGGGTATAGAGCAATTCTACTTTAGTCACCTCACCGTCGCTGGCCCGGAGATTGATTGCCCTGGTCAGTAGGCTGTTCCACTTTTTCTTGCCGATGCTTGGGTTTACGCGCATCGGAAAGATATAGGTTGTCTCCTCCTTATGGGCTTGCTTAACCCTTACACTAACGTCACATTGTCCAGCCTTACAGTAGAGCCGGTTGGCTTCATTCCGGTCATCGGCATTTTCTGCATCAAAAAGCTTGATGATACCACCTTTGTAAGGCCCGATGGGCGTATACACCAAGTTGGCTTCTGGCGTAGCATAGCTAACGGAGGCCATAATACTAATTACGTCTGTATCCGGCTCTTGCGGAAAGGCTACTCCATTATTGTGCTTAATGATTTTAGAGTAGGAGCCGGTCGCCTGGCTCCACCGGGCATATACGCCCTCACTTTCATTCCAAACAGCCACCTTATTCTGCAGGAAGTTGCGTGCCCGATCAACGGAATAGTCAGAAAAATGGGAGAATAGGTGGCCCGGGGCTCGATCTGCTTGACCACCACCCGCCATCGGGTCCTTTTTGTAGCGCAAACCAAATCCGCCATCAATTATAGGAGAAATGAATTCCTCTTTCTCCAGATCATACTTCCAGGTAGGCCCGGCATGTACTCCACGCTGTTTAGTTGGTGCAGCGATTCCGTGCATTGCTTCACGGTAGGGGTACTTCGAATCCCAACCGCGTTCTCCCCAATGCCACAGATCCATCGTATGCCCGAACTCGTGAAAGAACACCCCAGGTTTGTTAATATTGCTTAACCCATTAAGGTGTGACCCCTGACCGTTCGTTTCGATGTTATACGTATTGGTAAAGAACAGGCCACGTTCCGTGATTAAGCCTCCGGCTGCATGGAGGGCTTTGTTCCACATGCTAACGGTTGTTTGTTCGTTATCAAACTCTACCCCAGTCAGCGTTTTGTAATCTTCTACGGAAGAAGTACGGACTGCTCTTACCTGTCCGTGCCGAGCAGCGATGGAGACTTCGGGGAATACGACGTTCGGGATACGACGAAGATCAAAATCTGCCATTGGCAGTTTGGCGGCCATATCTTCCTCCCAACCTGAGGGGTAGTCTCCGGTGCCTTCAACGAAAAAGTGGGCGTCGAGCATGGTGATGGGGATTCGGTTCGGCGCTCCGATCAGCAGATCAGTAAACTGCACCTGCTTGTCGCCAGCCTGTATGGTAATTTCCAAACCGGGCTGTACCCATTCTTTCGGGATCGTTTTGGTGTAGCTGTCGTCGAAGGAATGAACAACCTTTCCGGGGCTAAGATCGGTAGCGGGAGGAAGGAACGCGGGGCCAGTTAGTTCAAGTGTTGTGGTATTTCCATTTAGGGTCAGGGTGGCCAGCATCTCGGGTGCAGCCTCTCCGGTTTCGGAGGTAAGGTGCGCCTTGATCAGTACCGGCCGATCGCTGACCAGACCGAAGTAGGGGTCTTGTGGACGCAGGACGTGTGTTTGGGCAAAGAACACTTCGAAGTCATCAGTAGCTGACCTGGTTTCGATTAACTTGGCGAAGCTTTCAGCGTCTTCAGCGGGGGTCAGCAAAAGGGCTTCATCTTGTTCACAACTGAATAAGCAAAGCATGAGGATAAGGGGAAGGAAGCGTATAACCTTCATAATAAGGGGAAATTTATTCCCGTAAAATTTAAAGACAAAAAGGAAAGTGCAATTACGGAAAAATTTGTGCAAAAATTCCGAATCCTTCTGTCTTAAAACAATCCTACGGAGTTGGTTTAACAATGTGAGACAGAAGTAGGGCTCATGATTTTTTGTTGCCCGTAAGGTATTATCTCACCCAAACCGGCAAGGTTTGGAACATCATCTACTTGAGGCCAGAAAGGTTTATTGGCAATCAGCGCCAGGCGGTCTCTCCAGTTATTTCGCAGTGATATATATAAATTAAAAAAGTGCAAACTCCTCTTACCTATAACAATATTTTTAGTATTTAAAATACGCTTACATTCACTTGCATATAGAACCTAAATTAAAAAATAAAAGTATCCGTAAATATTATTTTTTTTTCAACACTTAAACAAGAGATTTATTTCATGCGATATAAATAGGGCATCGAATTCAACTCAACTGAAACTTCTATAATATTATTACCATCGTACACCATCCCGTCGAAACTTTTCCACCTTCCGGCAGGGAGGATTATCGTTCGACTTTTTTGGCCTTTCAACAATACGGGCGCGACTAGTATATCATCCCCCAACAGGAATTGATCTTTTACGTTTTCGTAGTTATTGTTTGGAAAAACAAATTCCATGGTCCGGACAATTGGCAAGCCGGTAGTAGCTGCCTCCTGTACAAGTTTTAGGATTTCAGGGGTGAACTTCTTGCGCAATTCGACTGCTTCCTTTACGGCGGCCAAATGTTCTTCATCTAAAATTCGCCAGGGCGCCACCGAAAATTGCATCATTGGCATCAAGGCATGAACTTGGGCGGAGCGTACGATTAGTTCCTGATCGATGGTGGTGCTGTTGATAAAAGAGTTAAACTCCCCTCCTCCAATCATATCCGGGCAGGTAAAGGCATACCCCATTAATCCTTGCGCCGTTATGTTGGGGATTAATGTTTGGAGGTCATCCCAGTTATGTCCTTTATCCCGCAACCTTTGGGCTAGTGGCTTTCCGGCCATTTTCCAGGTTGCTCTGTATTCATTCAGAGGGAAGTCCAGGCCAACTTCAGCAAATAGCTCAGTTTGTTTGTTTGGCCCAGTGTTTTTATCGTGACTTAGCAGCCAATCGGGATATAAATCAGCATCACCGGCATCCAACTTGAAGCCATCCACTCCATACTCGTCAACTAAATATTGCAATTGCCCTTTAAACCATTCTCCTGCCTTCGGATTGGAAAGATCTAACAATGCACTGTATCCATTCCACCAGCCAACCATAGCGACATCATTAAAATAATTTGAGGGGGAACCAGCAATACTATGTGTTTTCGGGTATTTAAGAAACAGACTTTCCTTAGCACCACTTCTGAATATTTCGGTATCCGGGCTAACAAAAGGACACACCCAAAGCATCACCTTAAACCCCAGGCCGTGTAACTCCTCCATCATCTTTTTGGGCGACGGGAATTTTTCCGGATGAAACCGCCAATTGCCGTAGGCTTCCTGCCAGTTGTCATCAATCATCAATACGCCGGGAGGAAATCCGTTATCAACAATGGCATGCGCGTACTTCAGAATATCTTGCTGATTTTGATCGTAAATCAACTCTATCCAGGTGTTATACTGAGGCTGCTCAAACAGCAACATATCGGGCGTTGCTCCGTCTGCGGGGAAATAACTTTTTGCCGCATGACTGAATGCGCCCTTTAGGGTTGTTGCTTCTTGTGACAGGTTTATTTTCTCACAACTCTCTACTACAATTGAGCCATTAAGCATAGAGAACCTGAAGGGTGATTGAGACCAGATTACTCTTCCCTTATTTGAGAGTAATAAAGGTTGCGCCTGATTTCCCTTCAGGTTGCCGTACATATTATAGGAAAAATCATCTTCGAATGGCATATTAACGCCATCATTTACGGCTCCTCCCCACCATTTTTCGCCAGCCAGTACCTGAATACTTTCTTTATGTGGGTAATTCATTTTATCCTGTCCGTAGCAACAGACATTTATAAGCGCCGTCAATAAGACAAGGAAGATCGTTTGCTTAATCATGGAGTGGAGTTTTTATAGATTAACCGCGTGCTTAAAGCCCTTTAAGAGAATACGCTGTATAAGAAATGTAGAGCGGTACTGATCCCTTTCGGTACCGCTCTACCCGTAAAGAATGGTCATCCCGATATGCCTCAACATATTGTCTGGCAAAGGGCAGGTTAACCCGCATTGTTCATAGTGCTCGGGATGACTCAAGTCTTTCGGATTGGGACGCCAGCCTTATTTTTTGATGATTTTCCTCGAGATTTTTTCTCCTTCGACTTCCACCTCAACGATGTAGAGCCCTGCGGGCAAAGAAGTCAGGTCAATCCGACTGTAGTCCGTTATTCCAGACCGTACGTTCTGGCCAAATGCATTGAAAATACGCACATTTTTAAATGGTGCTTCAACGGAGCTGTTCCCCCAACCAATGGTCAATTCATCACGCACAGGGTTGGGATACACTTTAAGCTGACTGCTATAATCAGGCGCGTTGCCATTGAGCCTTGCGGTTACAATTTTTGAATAAGACTGTGTTCCATCGGTGTCGACTTGAACCAGTCGGTAGAAGTAATCCATGTTGGCGTCAACATTCGTGTCAGAGAAGGCGTACTGACTCGTTGCTTCAGAAGTACCGGCTCCATCTATCCAGGCAATTGGGGTGAAGTCGTTCGCATTGGTTCCCCGTTCCAGGTGAAAGCCATCGTTATCACGCTCAAAACTGGTGGCCCATTCAAGAACAATCTCTTTTTGTCCTGGCGTTGCTTCAAAGCGGCTAAGTTCAACGGGCAAAGCCTCACTAGGCTTAAACTCTATCCAATTCAAATTGAAGGCACTGGCTACTACATCCAGTCTCAACACCTGATTTCCTGCCGGCAGCATAAATGGACCGGAGGTATAGGTAGCGTAAATATTGTAGTCACCAGTGGCTGGCACCAGGGCTACTGAGCTTAACACATCACCGTTTTCGTTCAGGATATTGATCAGTCCGTCACCTGAGAAACTTGAGGCTCTGACGTCAAGGACGAATGCCGTTGTGGCACTACCTCTGTTTTCAGCGACGTTTACGGCGTATTCCATCCAGGTGTCATCACCGATAAAGCCGAGGACATCACCACCGCCTGGTTCGCCAGCCGGAGCACCTTCTACTTGCACATTAAAGACGTCGGAGTAATCCTCCGCCTGAATGAGGGCGGGGATCGGCGTATAAGCCAGCGGGTCTTCGCTCAGGCGGAATTCGATCCAGTTGAGGTTAAAGGCACTTGCCACCACGTCTAAGCGTAGTACATAGCTTCCGGCAGGAAGGGTAAACGGACTGGAGGAGTAGGTAGCATATGTATCAAAATTTGCGGTTCCCGGCGTTAGGGCAATAGTAGTTATGGTTGCACCAGCTTCATCCAGCACATCGATTATGCCGACTCCGGCCGGGCCAGCGGCCCGTACATCCAGAATAAATTCAGCTTCTTCACTAACGGTTACGGCGTATTCCATCCAGGTCTCATCACTAAGGAAACCCAGAATGTCTCCACCACCTGGTTCGCCAGCAGGGGCACCTACAACCTGAACGTTATTCACATCAGAGAAATCTTCCGCTTCAATCAGCGCGGGGATTGGGGTATAGACGATCGTAGGGGTTCCTGCACACTCGCAGGTCTCCGTGATCATATCATCTATTGTGTTAGCATCACCATCATCGCAGGCGGTACCAACGGCAGGATCACATGGTTCATACAGGCGAAACTCTATCCAATTCAAGTTGAAGGCACTTGCCACCACATCTAATCTCAGGAAGTAGCTGCCAACCGGCAGGGTGAATGGCTCGGTGGTATAAATAGTGTATGTATCGTAGTTGGTCGTTGCCGGTGTCAGGGCTACAGTGGTCACGGTTTCCCCCGCCTCATTCAGCACGTCGATGATGCCCGCGGCAAAAGGACTTGACGCTCTGAAGTCCAGGACAAAATCAGCTTCTTCACTGACGCGAACGCCGTATTCCATCCAGGTGTCGTCGTTGATGAAGCCGAGAACGCTCCCTCCGCCGGGTTCATTGGCCGGTGCGTTGTTTACCTGCGCGTTAAAGAGGTCCCAGAAATCCTCTGCCTGAATCAGACCGGGGATATCGGTAAAGGCAGTAGCGGGCGTTCCGACACAATCACAGTTTACCTGCCGGATATCATTGACGGTAGTAGCGTCACCATCGTCACAGGCCTCGCCGATCGGGCTGTCGCAGTTGGCACCGTAGCGGAATTCAATCCAGTTAAGATTGAAAGCACTTTGGACAACGTCCAGCCTTAAGCGGTATTCTCCTACCGGCAGGGTAAATGCTTCCGTTGTATAGGTTTGATAGACGTCGAAGTTGCCATCAGTTGAAGGGTTCATATTGATGGTGGTCACCGTTTCTCCGGCCTCGTTCAGCACGTCGATGATGGCTGCGTTAAAGGGGTTTGAAGCTCTGAAGTCAAGGACAAAGTCTGCTTCTTCAAGGACGCTTACGCCGTAGTCCATCCAGGTATCGTCACCGATAAAGCCCAGAACGTTACCACCGCCTGGCTCGCCAGCCGGAGCAGCGTTTGTCTGGGCATTAAACACGGCAAAATAATCTTCTGCCTGGATCAGGGCCGGGATTACCGTAAAGTTGGAGATGGCCGTGCCTTCACACTCACAGCTAGCTGTGTAGACATCGTTGGTGGTGTTAGCGTCACCGTCGTCGCAGGCGGTGCCGATGAGGTTTGTATCAAAGCCGGTACAGGGATCGAGCCGGAATTCGATCCAGTTTAAGTTGAAGTCGCTGGAGACGACGTCCAACCTCACGGTGTAGCGCCCGGCGGGCAACGTCATCGCATCAGAGGTATACGTTGCGTAAGTGTCATAGTTAGAAGTACCGGGAGAAAAGGTTACGCTGCCGAGTAATTGACCAGCGTCATCCAAAACATTGATCGTTCCTACTCCGGAAGGGCTTGAAGCCCTGAAGTCAGCCACAAAACTGGCTTCTTCGGCTACATCAAGGACATACTCCATCCAGGTGTCATCATTGATGAAGCCCAGTACACTTTCACTTTCTTCCCCAGCAGGCGTGGGGCCAACCTGAGCCATAAAGACATCAACATAACCTTCGGCCTCCACCACGCCGGGAATGACCCAGAAAGATTCTACGGTGATGTTAGCCTCTCTTACGATGGCCCCATCCTGGGTAGTAGCCGTAATGACAACCTCTCCACCAAGCGTATTCGTAGTAACCACACCATTCTGATCCACCGCGGCGGTTGCCGGACGATTAGTAGACCAGGTTACCCCGGTGTTGGTGGCATTAGCCGGGAATACTTGTGCTACAAGCTGTAATTCATCAAACAGGCCCATGGTGGCGGTAGCTGGCGTAACGGTCATATCCGTTACTGGTATGATCACATCACCCAAAGTGCCGTCCACTATGGTAGCGTCTCCTAGTGTAAGCCACCCCTCTTCGTCCTCATCCTGGGTTAGGTTGTCAAACCGAACCGGTGTGGCAAGGGGAGAGATCGTTTCCAGTGGGTTAATGATTCTCAGGACGAAGGTGTGGGTACCATCCGCCATGGAGACATCGGAAGCAAAGCTCCGGTAGTTCTCTGCCACATCGGGCTGGATGGAACGGAAGTCCCAGGTAGCGGAAGTGCCAAGCGATACGATGTTACCGCCAGCGCCTACATAACCGTATTCGACCTCCCAGTTGGCGTACATCGGAGCAAGACCGGTGTTGAGCACGTTAACCTCAATGGTCGGCTTCGAGCCTGCAGCCGTCAGTCGGTACTCATCTACGTGGAATGTGTAGCCTGTCCGCCGGGTTGCCTTGAGCGCATTGGCCCACATGGTAGGGTTACTGGCTTCTGTAATGTCGTTGAACATGAAATCCTGAAATAAGAAAGTCGGATGTGTGAGTTCAAAAACGGCTTCGGTTTCCTGCGTTACTCCTGGCAATCCGATGACCGTATTGGGAAAATTCTCCCACAGGATCGGCTGCACGTCCGGATCTACTTCTCCTCCGATTGGGTAGGTCTTCCAGTTTTCATCGGCGTTGTTATTGACCAGTTTGGGGTGGAAAAACCACTGGAAGGCAGGATTATCAGAAATCGACCCACCAAAATACAGGCCATCACTGTAACCAACAGCCTGCGGCTCCGGGACATTTTCCGGGAAGCGGGCCAACAGGTTCTTATCACCAAAAGCAGCAGCATAAGCGTTGGTGATCAGCAATTGATTGGCTTCAGTCATTTCCCATTCCTCTCCTTCCGGAATGAACTTCTTCCCAAAACCAATATCCCATTCTCCAAAGATCCCGTACAGGCCATAGTGGACCAGAAAAAGCCTGGGGTCATCGTTGTACCGCTCTCCGAAACGCTCAATAAAGGTGAGCATAGCGGCCATCATTTCCGGGTGGTTGTAGTTGACCACCAGCGAGGGTACCCCCGCACCGTCAGCCGGGTCCATCCCATCATAATAGATTCTTTCCACATTGTCGAGAAATGCGGGCAGGTCCGACCGGCCAAAAGCCATGTCAACATTAACCTGAAGGTAGCCAAAGCGGCCATCAAGGCTCCGCTCATCAAGGAAGGAGTCCATCATCCTCCAGTTGAATTCATCAACGCCTACCATCACACTGTCAAAGCCAACGATAAGGCCTCGAATACTGTGTGGGAACTCATTGTTCACATTGTATAATGGAACGAGGCCCTTCAGTGGGTTCAGCTCCAGACCGTCTTTGCTTGGGTTAACTTCTAAAGGTTCCCAGGCCTGGGCATTGACCGAAAGACTGATGGCCAGCAGAACTAAAAAGAAAATGTATCTCATGATCGGTTGGATTGGTTGGTTAAATCGAAGAAAGGTTTTCAATGCGCTTCCTGAACCTGTCCTTGCTTTCAGCATTCCTTTGTCTGCAAACAACAGCTGTAGGGCCAGCTGATTATTGGAACGAGACGCCCGGACAAATCCACGTTAATACTAAAGTAGAATCGACAGGGACAAAACTAAGTGGACCACCGGTGCGCACAGGGCGAGGTTTAGTTCTTAAAGGGAGGAGAAATTGTCAACCCCCCGTTTTTACTAGCCTTTTTCGGTAAAACGCTGGTATTTCTCCACTTTTCGTGGGGAAAAATCCTGGGCAACTACCGGACGAAACAGGATTCCCCGCTGATTGACAACTCCTCAGACGCTGCGCTGGAATACGACAATGCGGGTCGAGACGCTGCTCTTTCAACCCTTCTTTGCACCTGCGGCCGCGCCAAAAAGATGCGACAGATCAGGGCGCGGACGCAGGATGCAAAAATCGTTTTTGGGAGCAATGTGTGTTCTTCCTCCTCTCTTTCGCTGCTATCTGCTGTTCTGTTGGGCCCGGGTGCTCCTCAAAAACGTGGCAAACTTCGTTTGCCACGTTTTTGATTGGCGATATGCGATTGGCGATACTCGATTCTTGATTTAGCAATCGCATGTGGCAGCTCCCTGCGGTCGTTCCAACAGGAAATCAACCTTATGGTTATACATTCTGTTTTGATGCGTTTGCCCTAGACTGCAACAGCCCCTTACCGCCCAATTCCCCTCTGGCCTGTACCTTGTGCAGAGCTATCGGTGCTGCAGGGCAACCCACTCAGGAGAAAGTGGGCGACCTTTCTGCATTATTCAACACTGTGTTTAAGCCTTTAGACATGACAATACGCGTAAGTTTTAAAAGGCACCTACTCTCCCTTTTTCTGATTTTACCTTACCTCTGCATTGCCCAATCAAAACAGTTTCAACACATCACCTCCGATGACGGGATTTCCCAAAGCGAAGTGTACACTTTTCTGGAAGACTCCCAGGGCTTCATGTGGTTCGGAACAGTGGATGGCCTGAACCGCTACGACGGCTATGAGGTAACCGTTTTCAACATCGATAAAGACAGCCCGAACTCAATTTCCAACAACACCATCCGCTGCCTGGCCGAAGATGCTTTCGGGAGGATCTGGATCGGGACGGACGATGGATTAAGCGTTTATGATGCGAGGCTCGAAAAAATCCACCAGATAAAGCTGGCTGGACTAAAAGAAGGACGGCTGACCATCAACACAGCACTAATAGCCGAAGGCAAACTGTACCTGGGCACTTCGCTGGGACTGTTTGGCCTTGACGTCCGACCTGGTGATTTAGACCAGATCGACAAAAAGGCACGCTTCGTTGGGCAAACAGATGACAAAGGCTCCTTCCCCATCGTTGCGTCTCACCAAGGCCAGAGTGGAGGCATCTGGGTGGCCACCACTAAGGCACTTTATCGGATGCGTCCTGGCCAGCAGGGCCTCTCCCCTACCCTGACCGAAGTGTTGGACCTAACGGCCATGCTCCCCGACATTCGTAACCTGGAGGAAGACAGCTTTGGGAATTTGTGGATCGTATCGCACGACAATGGCTTTGTGAGGTACAGTCCCGAAACCGACAAGGTGCAACACTTTAAAAGTACTCCCTCCAATCCGAACCTCCCCTCCAACAAAATCTCCAGCGTCGTCCTTGACCAAACGGGGAATTTGTGGATCGGCACCCACGATAAAGGTTTACTCTTTTTAGAAAAGCGCTTCCTGAACGACGAGGCGCCAAACTTTCAACTCATTGAGCACGACCCGTACAATGACCGAAGCCTGAACTCCAACCTCATCTACTCCCTCTTCGTTTCAAAGGACAATCTTTTGTGGATCGGCACGATTGGCTCCGGGATAAATATTTACAATCCGCTGCGGAAGTCCTTCCAGTATTATAACCTGCAAAATGCAGCCAACCAATCGTCCCACAGCACCAATTTCATCCGGGCGGTATTCGCTGATGGAGATAACAACCTATGGATCGGCACCCACAATAATGGTCTGTTCTTTTTCGACAGGGATAATTCCAACAGCATCGACAAAATAGGATTTGGAACCGAAGCCGTTTTCCACCTCAACGATGGTGGAAATGGCAGGATTCTTGTTTGCAGCGGCATGGGCATTAGCCTCGTAAAAAGAGTCAACGGCAACTTACGGCTGATAAGTACCCTCCAGATTGGCCCCGTCTTTTATACGACCAGTGTTACTGACGGCATTTTTTGGGTAGCTACCTTAAATGGGCTAAAGCAATGCCGGCTGGATGGGAAAAAAATAGTGACAGACCAAGCGTACAATACGACAACTGCAACCGCCCTGTCTTTTAACAACTGCCGGGTACTTGATTTTGATGAGGAAACGAACAAGCTGTACGTTGGTACTGAAGGCGGCGGCCTGAACGTATTACAGTTGGACCACAACATGCGCGCCGTCGGCAACCTCGTCTATATGAAGGATACGACCGCCAATTCCATCAGCAATAACTACGTCCGGTCCATCACCAGAGATGCTAATTCGGACGTATGGCTTGGCACCTACGAAGGGCTGAACAAGCTAACCGTTGACCCCACCTCCGGGTCCGCCTCCTTCAAATCTTACACCAATAAAAACGGCCTGCCCAATAACACGATCCAGTCAATAGTTGAGGACAATCAGAACAAGCTGTGGATCGGTACCAACCAGGGTCTTTGCAAATTTGATCCGGCTACCGAATCCTTTACCCAATACACCCTAAACGACGGCATACAAAGCACCGAGTTTTCCGAACATACCATTTTCAAAAAGCCTGATAATGAGATCATCATTGGGGGCATAAACGGGATCAACACCTTCTACCCCGAGCAAATCGTTGCTTCAAGCGTTCAACCCAACATTACCCTAACTGATTTTTACCTCTACAATAAAAGAATCGGCGTGGGAACGGTAGACGAGGAAGCAGGCAACACGCCCCTGAAAAAAAGCATTGCCTTAACCGATTCTATTCTCCTGAGTCCGGACCAAAACAGCTTCGGCTTTGACTTTTCGGCTATGGTGTACAACTCTCCGGAAAAAGTACAGTACGCTTATATGCTGGAAGGCTTTGACGAGGAATGGAAGCAGACCGACGCGAAGGACCGTAAAGCCAACTACACCAACCTTGGCTACGGCGACTACATCTTCAGGGTGAAAGCCACCACTAACGATGGTGCCTGGGAGGCACCACCTAAGAGCGTTTTCGTTTCCATCAAGACGCCCATTTATTACACAACGGTCGCTTTTATCCTGTACGGCCTCCTTGCCCTGCTCGGCATTTTCTTCCTCGCCAATTACAGCATCCTGCGGCATACGACGAAAAACAAAATCCTTCTGGAGAATCAGCACAACAAGAAGCTCAGGGAACTGGAAGCATTGAGGACACAGTTTTTCATCAATGTGTCCCATGATCTTCGCACGCCCCTTACGCTGATCAGCAGTCCGCTGGAAATAGTACTGGAGAACAAGCGCATCCAACCCGAAGTAAAAAGCCTGTTGGACCTGGTGGCTCGCAATGTAAAGAAGCTTCGGGACATGACCGAGCAATTGCTGGACATCAGGAAGGTAGAAACGGATAACCTGGTGCCGAAACTTCAAGAATTAGACCTGGTGAATTTCCTCAAAAACGAGGTCAGCTTTTTTGAAAACGCCTTTGCGAACAAAGGGATTGAGCTATTCTTCAAAAGTGATGACGCCCACTTCAACACGAGTTTTGACCCCGATATGATCTCGAAGGTCCTCTTCAATATACTGTCCAATGCCCTGAAGCACACGACCGAAGGAAGCGTTGTTGTCTCCCTTACTAAAAGTCCGGCCCCTTTGCCGGACCACCCAAATGCGGCGGCACCCAACGGCTACGTAAAAATACGAATGGAAGATTCCGGAGACGGAATCGACGCGGCAGACTTACCCATGATATTCGACCGCTTCTACCAGGGGAAAGAACAGGACAAAAAAGGATATGGCATCGGCCTGTCGCACAGTAAAGACCTCGTAAAAGCCCACCACGGACACGTTGAGGTAACCAGCGAAAAAGGGGTGGGTACTGCGTTTGATGTTTACCTCCCAATTATCCATACAGCTGAGGTAACGGGACAGACGGCTCAGCTCCCGGTTGTAAAGCCCGAAAAAGCAGCAAGCGTAGTCGCTGAAACCGAAGAAGCTGTCAGCCACGAGGAAGACGTTGTGGCGTCAAAAAATCGGAGCGTACTACTGGTGGAGGACAACCATGACCTGAGGACCTTCCTGGCCAGCGAACTGAAGAAAAGGTATACGGTCCTTGAAGCAAAAGACGGAGAAGAGGGCCTTGAGATGGCCACTGCCCACTTCCCTGACCTCATTCTTAGCGACGTTATGATGCCGAAAATGGACGGTATGGAATTCTGTAAGACCATTAAGTCTAACCTCAGGACCAGCCATCTCCCGGTCATATTGCTAACTGCCAAAGTGGGCAAAGAATCCAAGTACCAAGGGCTTGAAATTGGGGCGGATGAATACATTTCAAAGCCTTTTGAAATGAAGTACTTACTGCTAAAAATCCGGAACCTGCTTAACAACCGGGAGCGTTTACGCGAACTGTTTAAGACCACTTCGCATCTGGAACTCTCGAAAGTAACGGTAACTTCCATCGACGAGCAATTCCTTGCGGACCTCATGGCAGAGATCGAAGAAGGAATACCTCAGTTCGACTTTTCAATTAAAACCCTGGAACAGAAAATGGGCATGAGCCACGCGAGCTTTTATAATAAGATCAAAAGCCTGACCGGGCAGTCGGCGAAGGAGCTGATCTTCATCCTCCGAATGAAGCGGGCCAAACAGGTGCTGGAAGATGCAGCCAATATCCGTGTTGCGGAGGTTGCCTATATGGTTGGATTTTCTGACCCAAAGTATTTTAGCAAGCGATTTAAGGAATACTTTGGGTGTTTGCCCTCTGAGGTTGGCCGGGGGTAGATCTTCCGTTTAGCGGCTGGCCTTATTTTCTATTTCCAGGTATTCTTCATAACTACTTAGCAGTTGCTCTTCACTATCAATTAAATTCAATAATTGTATCATTAATTTTTTTTTGCTTACTGCTTCTGTTGACTCACTATTATTAAGGACAAAGTCCATCAATCCGTCCAACTTCTTGCCCATTAATCCCTTTGACTCTTCTATGTCCGTCAGTTTAGAGATTACCTCAAAGTCCACTAATTCCATTTTAGAATTCAGAAAAGACTTCCATGAGGTGTTCTTTACAGTGGGCACTTGAAGTCCTTTCGATTTAACAAAAATATCGGTCAGCGTTATTTCATTATCATCAAGATAAACCTCTATCGTATCTATCAATGCATACTGCTTTGGTAAAGTCTCACTAAACTCGTCTAAATTAATCGTCATCTCTTTATCAATTGAGGCTAAAGCTTTTGTCAGAAATCGCTGATCATCATACCCTTGCTTCCAGTCATTGATAAACAGCGCAATCAAGACACCCAAAATTACGGGCACCATATCTACCAATATTTTTTTCAATGACTTCATTTTGGATTTACTTTTGCTTGCTGCTAACAACAGCCCCGTCATTCCCGTCAAGTACAGCGCGATGGAGGGGCCAACCGAAATTTAAACAAAGCCAATACTGCCTTGACGTTTCCGACAGAAAACTAGCCTTTTGGGGCATCTTGGAGTAAGGACTCGGAACTTCTAAGATAAGGGTTTATGCCTAAGTCAAAATGATTTGCGGGTTTATCACTTGCTATCGAGTAGGCAGTAAGTTAATTTCACACCTGGAAGGATCGACCTTTCAAGATGCATATGCTAACGTAAATCTTCTCCAGGAAGGTACATTTATGAGCTCCATCATACCAACTTAGTACCGGATATTTTTGCTAAGAACAAGATGTATTTGGGCGCGGCCGCAGGTGCAAAGCAGGTTTTATTACCTGCGGAGAATACCCAAAGAGACTATATCCTGATCTCCGGGCCTCCTTGCTCTTCTGCGGTCCAGCCAGAGCAGGCAACTGGGCAAGAATAACACCGAAGTTATCATTAGATTCTATCACAGGACCTGCCGGACCAGCAGCGTCTATCATTCACTTTTCAAGTGTTTGATGTCCGCTATCAACTGATTAACAGAGGTCTTATTCAAACCATTATAAATCCCTCTGATGTGTCTGTTTTTATCGACTAAAACGAAATTCTCGGTGTGCAAAAATTCATCATCCCCTTTAGTCAGGCCAAGGCTCTCTTCTACGAAGTAATCCTGCCTGCCCAGTTTATAAATTTCCGACTGTGCTCCGGTAACCAGGTGCCACTTCCTCGACAATACTCCCTTACTTTCCGCATACCGTTTCAACACCGAAACAGAATCTCTTTCGGGGGTGACGGAATGAGACAGCAACAGAACATCGTCGTCATTTAAAAATTCATCCTGTAATACTTTCATATTGGCAGTCATTTTAGGACAAATCCCAGGGCAAATCGTGAAAAAGAAATCCGCTACAAAGATTTTGTCTTCGAACGTTTTTTCCGTGACCGTTTCGCCCTCCTGATTAACCAGACTAAAAGGTGAGATACGATGGAAAGTGTCTAATGCTTCCTCATTCGACATGATCCAATGTGGCGTAAAAGTCGCTTCGTTATAAAACGGCAAAACTTCAACCCTGCTCTCATTGATCGGTGACTTATTACAAGCTAATAAGCTCATCAGAAGTAGGCAAAAAGCAATTTTACTTTCCATTCTTCATGTTTTCATCTTCTAAACCATAGCAAAGCGATGCTTTTTTCAGGCCAAAGATCCTGCCATTCTTCGCTTCGTAGTTAGCGTACAACTCACCCGTTTTTCTAAAGGCTTGTTGCATCCCTTCTTCTTTACCCATGTTTAGGTTCAACACTTTGTAAAGCTCACCAGTCGGGTACCATTTTCTTTGTTCTCCATGTACTTTCCCTTTTCGATAATTCAAATGAGCGATCAGGAAGTGGTCTGCATCCGAGCTCCAGGTCTTTTTCGCTCCGTGAAGCTTACCCTGGCGATAATTGGCTACTTGTCGCAAATGACCATCCAAGTGCCATCGACTGGCCTGACCATGTTTTCTCCCCTTGTAGATCCCTGCTTTTGTCGCTAGCGTACTGTCCTCGTGCCAACTTACGGCGTATCCGGAGAACAGTGCTTCGTCTAATGTCCAGCGTGATGTCTTGTTATCATAGTTCAGTAAGGAAATATCGACAAGTAGGTTGGGAATCTCCACCAGCGTATCCACAGGAATAGAAGTGCGTATAGGTGTTTGTTCACCCTTTTCCGCGCAACTTACCGTTAAAGCACCTAGTAGCACCAATATTGAAATAATGAACTTCATATTATCGAATGGGTATAGGAATCATCAGGAAGCAAAAAAGATTACTTCCTGACAATTCCTCTATGAAAAAAACCATCGTTACCTACTACATGATGGTACTTGGTGTTCCTTTCAAATCGACCCCAAAGAGGACAATCAGGTTCCCGATATAAAATTCATTGATGATGTGGTAATGGTAAATTAATTCTCCATCACTGTGCGGAGTTACGCCGTAATGTCCTCCTGATTCGTCCAAATCAGTAGGGTAAGAGCCATCCATTTCTCTTCTGCCGTACAGTAAGAATCCATCCGCCATAATACCGACCAATTGCTCATCATCGTGGGAAAGCACCGTATTCTCCGGCACATCAAAAGACTCTACATGGTAGTGATATCCTGAAGGACCGTTGTGTGCTCCGGCGTAATCAAAGGTCTCGGCAATTTGCTCTTCCAGCGGAACGTTGGGGCCTTCGGTATCATTGAATATGGGAACCCCGGTTACAGAAATACCGATGGGGCCTAAGCCAGTAGCAGAACTTGATGCAGCCAATTCAGGTGCGGCCGGAAGCGTAACCGTCAGGGTACGTTCACCAATACGACCTGGCGTCTGCCTAGTAGCGACGACGGGTTCAATGTAGCTAGGGTCCGTCTCCTCAAAGTAGGGAGAAGTATGGTTCGGGATACCAGTTGTTTCAATGTTGATTTCTCCTCCGTCAAAGGAGATGGTCACCGCATCGGAGTTGAATTCATCAAAGGCAGAAAGGGGGGTGCTGGCGCTACTTCCGCTGTCGTTGGTGTCCGAATCGTCCGCCACGTAGCCACTTGGCTGGTCGCACGAAGATTGGCTAACGGCCGGGTTGCCGAGTCCGTCTCCGTCGGCATCTTCGTACCAGGTGGTTTCAACGCAAGCATCCTCGTCATCCTGGCAGGATGCGAAAGAAAGGATGGATAGGGCAAATAAGAATGCCACAAGAGAATAAACGGATCGCACCATAATGGATAACTGTTTTGTTTGCTCTTTGGACCATCTACTCTACTAAATCCTTCGCGGAAAAGATTTTTTTCTTTCCTGCAATGATTATTTCAATCAAAATTTGCCGATTAACTCAAGATCAAATAGCTATCCGTATGTTTTTTTGGGCAAGGGGCCAATCGGCCAACAGCTCCACGGGCCCATCCCGAATCAAACAGTGCTCACCTACCTTACTTTGCACCTGCGTGCGCGCCAAATAGAAGCACAATATTCAGCCCCCATCACTCATTTAACAAACTCACTACCTCCGGGTCTGCTTCAGCGAATATAGATTGAAGCTCGGTAACAACTTCGTCGAGTTCTTTGTCTTGCTTGAGTGCCTTATGCGCGGTCATTTTTCCCATAAGAGACTTGGCCCTTCTGGGCATGCGTAATAAAGCCCGATCAAATTGTTGGTTGGCGGCTGCATATTCCCCCTGTTCCAATAACCACTCACCGTATTGCTCGAAGGCAGGCTTTGTAATCCGCGGAGGACCTGATGGGAAATTGGTTTGTTCCTCCAACTCAACGGCTATCTTTAGGTGCTCTTCAAACAGTTCATCGTTGCCCTCTACCAAGGCTTTCATGCCTTGAATTTGGTTTTTAATGGTTTCGGCACTCTTGATGGCATTTTCCGTAGGCGCATACCTGCTGGTCCCGGCCGCACACATGGGCGCGCCACCTTCTTGAACTTGTAGCGAAGCGGTCGCTATTCTACTGGCCAACCAGTTGATTTCGCCTTTCATCGCAATGACATCTTTATTTTGAAAGGCTATTTGCGCCCTGAGGAAACTGCGTACCGATTGCGGCGTCAGACCGATGTCGTCGACTTCTACGTCAATATCAAGCATGGTTTCTTCTGAGATGCTACCGCTCTCGGCCAGTTGCCTGCTCTGCATACCGAGTAAGTACCCGCGTGCTCCTTTGGTGGGATCCTTTGGCACGTACGTCAGCATATCGTTCAGGATTTGCTCCGCCTTAGCATACTGTCCTTGCTGTAAGAGGCCGTAATGCAGCCAGGCCAGGGAGTGGTAGCCCCGAGCGCCGTCTTGCAACTCCAATTTTTTCATGCGGGCTACGCTTGCGTCGTAAGACACCTGGTTGGAGTTCACGACGTCCTCCCAATTACCCAGCGCCAGGAAGATGTGTGATGGCATGTGCAGTGCGTGCGCCGCGTCGGTAGCAACTTTGGCGTATTTGGACGCCGCATCGATCGCATCTCTGGCGGAAGTAGGGCCATCCAGGGCGTGTATTTTGTAGTGTAATGCCCCCGGATGCAATGGGTTGACCTTGGTGATTTTGTCGGTTATCGAAGCAGCTAACCGCAGGTCATCGCTTCCATCTCCATATTCTTCAGTTGACCAAATCAAGGACAATGCGTAGAACGCAGCGATCTCCTGGTGATCGGGGTATTCCGCATGCGCGGCCCCGAGGTGTTCTTTGATCAGGTCGTTCCGCTCATCAAATTCTCCTTCACCGTACATGATCTCTACCAGTTCCCACAGGGCTTTCTCTATCGGGTCATTGATTGATGCCAAGCGTTCTTCCCTGGTGTCTCCAAATCGCGCCAATATGGCCTTACCGTTATCGGTATTTTGTAGTTTCCATAGTGCCTTATACTGACACATCGCCTCCCCCCAGTGGGTTAATATTTCCGTGCTGTCAAGCGCGGTGGCTGCTTCAAAGGCGACCAGTGCATCGTCGTACTCAAAGTTGTGAAGCAGCAATAAGCCTTCGTCAAATTTTTCCCGGGTGAGCGGGTTGAGGTCAAAACCATGTTGTAGTTCCCCCAGCACTATTTCGTCAGCATCTGAGGCAGCTTCTACTGTTTTTTCGCTTGGCGCACAAGCCGTCATGATCAGCGCGAGAAGTAGGAAAAGGTAAGCGTATGGTTTCATCGTGTGTGGATTGTTGTGTGGTTTTTGATCCGTTTAGTGGGCGGCGGGTGCTTTTTGGGCGCGGCCGCAGGTGCAAAGAAAGGTATTGAAGCCATCTCCATCCCGCTAGTGCTTAGTGCTCGCCCAACGCTCAATGGCGCGGGAGCTGCCCGTCAAAAAAGCCTGGAAACGCAATGTCCAGTGGTTGAGCTAATGCCCATGACCGTTTGCCTAACCCTCTCAAATATAATCTTTCTCCGATACTTGTGAGGTGTGGGTGCCACAGACGCTTTAAGGGAATAGATCAAAGTTAGGTCTTCTTCTAGTACGGTGTAAACTAAGTTTTCACATGCAGGGGCCGGGCTTGCCCCGGCCCTCTGCGTATGGAAGAATCGTGTTTTTCGTTCGCTCAGCGAACGAAAAGGAGCGTTTGATGGGGCAGCTTAGTTTACACTGTACTAGTTTATTGTGGCTTACGCTTGGTCCCGCTCCCGTATGGGCGGCTGGGCCATCGCGCAATCGCCCATCATGCGTACCACCGTCACCGAAGCTAGGCTAGCCAAACGTGGTTACAGCTCTTTCACCAAATATTACGAACGTCTTTTCCATGGTTCACGAACCGCTTAGTACGAGGCCCGTACGCTAAGTGGTGTGAGAGGGATAAGGAGTGGCGATTGGGCTGCTCCTTACCCTACTCGGTTAGCAGCTTTATTTCTTTATTACTTTAGAAGTAAAAATTGTCTCATCGGAAATTACTTTAATGAAATAAATCCCTGAATTTAAATATGCTATGTCAATCCTATTATTGCCTGAATATGAATTAAGTAATTTACCTTCGATATTAAATATTCTGACTTCAGTAATGCCTAAACTATTTTCTATGTTCAAAAAATCTTGTGTGGGATTGGGATATATTTTGATAGTCGAATTTTCGGAAAGTTCATTGTTAGTACTCGTTGTATTTTCTTTTCTGTACACCTTCCCATTTGAACCTACCGCAAAACAGTTTGCTGAAGTGCATGCAACATCAAAAAGGGCATCCAAAATATTTACAGATTCAGTCCAAGAAGTACCTCCATCTGTAGTTTCATAAATTTTCTCAATTTCAACATTAGGGAATCCACCAACAACGATATAATTATCTGTTGAAAGCGCAATTATTTTCTCTGGATAAAAGCTTGAACTTAAGTTATCTGGCTTTATTTCGGACCAAGTATTCCCGGCATCTGATGTTTTGAGAATCCCATTTTCATGAGTAACTAATCCAATATTCTCAGTAGGAAAATCGACAGCTCTGAAGTCATCGGTTGAAAAATCAGCCCCATCTACAATATCGATTACTATTTCTATCCAATTGTCTCCACCATCAATAGTCTTGACAAGATGTTCGGAATACCATGCTGACAAATAGCCCAATTCATCATTGATAAAGCAAACATCATTATAAGCACCTGCTAATGGAAAGATTGGGTTAGCGATTATTTCCCAACTATCACCACCGTCAGATGATTTATAAATATCTCCACTAAAATCATCTGCCAATCCAGCTATCAAATTATTTTCATCCAATGCATGTATTAGACCAAATTCTTCGCTTGCTGTTTGGGTAAACCAGGTTATACCTCCATCTATTGTTTTTAGTCCGTTTATGTATCCAACATTATTGCCTACAAAAGAAATTGCCATTAAGTTAAGAGAAACACCAACATCGGTTGCTACCCAATTATTTCCACCATCAATAGTTTTTAATAGTAAACCATTATCCCCAATTATGTAACCCGCCTCATCACTTGTAAAGTGGATTTTATTTAGTCTTTCATCTGTATTAAGATCTAATTCATTCCATGACTGTGCATATGATGAATTTAAAGTGAGAAGTGCTAATTGAAGTAAAATGTATTTTTTCATTTTTTTGTTTTTTTTGCTGCTAACGGGAGTCTGAGTGATAAGTCCCCCAACAAAACCAAAACTTAAGCCTGGATTTTACGCCCTTAACACCAGCCGCCACGGCTGCTCACAAAATACACCAATATTACCAGACACCATGACGCCGCTCAGTCGGAAAAAGGATAAATATTCCCAAAAACGTCCCTTCAGCCGCTCCAACAGGTCCAATACGCCAAAAATGGACATACTTCTCCTGATGTTGTAGCTGCAAGCCAGTAAACTGAACTCCCCATCAACTTTATCGATGCCTTTCCGCAGCATTGTGGTAGCCCTTGTCAGCCAGCACTTCAGCACCAGCTTTAAGGCCGAGCAGTTCGTGGGTATCCTCGACCAACTGGCCGAGGGCGTTGAGGTCGTTTTCATT
>JBGCFZ010000185.1:0-10294 GCA_045110355.1 Lewinella sp.
CTAATGGGTCGACCGCTCAAACAGTTTTTCTTTTTTAACGGCTTTTGCGCCTCCGCTAACCGGGCACCAACACCGCCGAAGGCAGCCGCGTAGCGAACCCGTCCTTCGGAAGCCGAAGCTGAGAATTCTATTCAAAGCTACTTGATTTATCGTCAAATATTAAGCTGTGGGGAAAGGTTCAAATCTTGTATTTCATGCATGGAATCCAAGGCTTTGGCCATCCTGTTGTATTTTATTTGGCCCATCAGCCTGGTAGCTTTGCCTGAACCACCAGTCGTTCCCTGCAACCACCAGCTACGGGTTCGCTGCGCGTCTGCCTGCGGCGGTGGCACCGGCCACGAAGCAGTGCCCTGATGGCCGAAAAAAATGCAAGCTGTATGAGCTACCACCAGGCTGCTGCCTTACCGAAAAGCTCCTGCATCCGAAAAATTGAGCACAGAGCATAAGACCCAGAGGCGAGTTTTTGCATTTTCGGCGATCAGGGTGCTGCTTCGTGATCAGCCGGGGCCACAGCCAAAGGGTTTTGCTGCTTTTGCCCTTCAAAAGCAGGCCGCCGGCAGGTATGTTAAACGGGGAGGTATTGCGATTGGAGATAAATTTAAATGTGCTAGAATCAAACTTGACAGAGTACTAGGTAAATGAAAACAGCCCCAATCAGCAACTTGGCAGATTGAGGCTGTCCTCCGACAAAACATTTAAGCCCGTCCCGTTGTCACAAGGCACTAATTAGTCAGTGAACTGGTTTAGGGTTTTAAAGGCTCAACTTTTGGAATCAATAACCAGACGCTTGCTATAGCGACCAGGGCCATTACAGCACCAAGGACAAATACCGGTGTATAGTTACCACCCATCGTCAACGTTGGCACGTAGAAGGTGAGCGCTGCGCCGGTTAGCTTGGCCGCGGTTCCGGCAAACCCCGATAGGGTACCAACGGTCTTGCCACCGTAAAGATCGCTGGGCAGCGTCTGAACGTTACCAATTGCCGTCTGGAAACCGAATAGAATGACTGCCATGACTAGTGTAGCTCCAAGTGGACCATCCAGCGGGGATGCTCCCAACAAGCCGATCAAGCCGTTAATCGTATCGAGTACGGCATCAATGGATGATAGCGCCAGTAGACTGGGCAGCATGATGGCACACCCCAGGGTGATGACCAGCTTGCGGGTGAAATTAGTAGACTTACCGGCCTTGATCCGATTCTGCGCCAGCAGACCACCGAACCAGGCACCAACCATTGCACCAACGTAGGGAATCCAGCCGTAGCTCTTGATCTCTACCGTGCTGATATCGTACACTTCGAAAAGGTAGATCGGGATCCAGACAACGAATAGCCACCAGATCGGGTCGATCACCGCCGAGGCGATGATCACCCCCCAGCTTTCTTTGCGACTTAGCAGTTCACCGACGGGTGGGTTGAAACCATCATCGAATTCACCGTCCTTGTCCAGATCCTGGTTCTGCTGACCGGTCAGGATATACTCCTTCTCTTCGTCAGTAATCCACGGGTGATACTTTGGCGGTGCCTTCACCAGCACCAGCCAGGGGATCAGCCACAGTAAACCGGTGACACCAACCATGACGAAGATCATCTGCCAACTGTAAAAAGCCGCCAGGTACGAGATGATCGGGATGGCAACGATACCACCAATAGCCGCGCCAGAGTTGAAAATTCCCTGAGCGAGCGCGCGTTCCTTGGTCGGGAACCACTCCGCATTACCTTTCGTCGCGCCAGGCCAGTTACCAGCCTCCGAAACACCGAGAATAGAACGGAAAATCGCGAAACTCGCCAAGCCAGTTGCAATGGCGTGGGCCGCCGTAGCCAGCGACCATACGCCGATGGAAAGTACGAAACCCAATCGGGTGCCGATCCAGTCGAAGATCCGACCAAAAATCGCCTGCCCGAAGGCATAGGAAAAAATAAAAACCACCGTGATGAAGGCATATATCTCTTTCCGCTCATCGGTGTTCTTATCCGGATAGAGGTCTTCCGCGATGTCCGGCCAGAGTACGCTAAGCGACTGTCGGTCGATGTAGTTGATGACCGTGGCCAGAGCGATTAGCCCTACTACCCACCACCTGATTCCGCTCAATTTCATGTTGTAGGAATTGAAGTCATGAAGTCTTCCCGGTGCGGGCTGAATACATCGATCAGTACGCCAGCTTCCACGCAGACACAGCCGTGCATAACGTGCGGGGGAATGTAATAAGAATCACCACCACGGATGATTTTCGTTTCGTCACCAATCGTCATTTCAAAAGCACCACTTTCGACGTAGGTAACCTGACTGTGGTAGTGCTCGTGCAACTGGCCGACGGCTCCGGGCTGAAAGTCAACTTTGACCAACATTATCTTGTCGTCGTAGCCCATGATTTGCCGTTTAAGGCCAGGGCCAACCTCTTCCCAGGGTAGTTCCTGGCCGAAGATAAATTCTTTACTTGCTTGCATCAATCGTTTTTTATCAAATGATGAACGCCCTGCCAGTTGTAAGCGCGTCCGTTAATGTCGAGTGTGTGGCTGGTCGATGGTTCAGCCGTTTTATTGGCGATAATTATAGTCCACGCTGCGCCGTCCTTATGCTGAAAGCTTAGGGCGGTGTACTCCGGTGAGTCGACCAAAAGTTTCAGATCGGTGACGTGACCGTAGGGCTCAAGAGGAATTTCGTTCCTCGGGGTATAGCTTCCATGAGTTTCCAAAACGGAAACGAAAGTGGTATTTGCGTTTCCATTACGGCGGTGGATGAGGCCAGGAGCACGCCGCAGGTTCATTTCCGGGTCGTTGGCACCAAGGCGAACAAGCAACACCTCATCGTTAGCTTCCGTGACGGAGCTTTGTGTAAAGAAGCGGCCATTGTAAAACCAGTTGAACTTCAACGGGCCACCTTTGGGCTTACAAATTGCTTCGGCCCAGAGGTGCTGGTAGCCATTATCGGTACCAAGTGGTTCCAATACATTATTGGCCTTGCAGTCACAATTGTTTTCCAGCATCTGTCCTTTGTACCACAAAGGCATATCGTAGGATGCGGAGGCGCGGCCGCGGGTGCGAAGGACGCTGATGAGCAAGGGCTCGGGGAAGGCTTCGTCTTTGAGCATCCACATACTCCGGTGCATCTCCCGACCAGGGTATGCATTATTCTCCGTAGCACTAACAAGTTGAAAGTCTGGGTCGCTGAGGTCACTGGCGTAGAGATCCGGGTGGAATTTCTCCGCTTTACTTATCTCTCCATCAAAATGAGACGTTTCGTTTACGACCAATGCATTGTGCGCTACGGTTTGCTTCGCCCAGGTGTTATTCTCTTTCAAGTAACGCCCGCCGCCTTTCTGGTCAATGTTAACAAAGCGCGCGGAGCCATAGTCCTGAATAACCTCACCTTCTTCGTTGTAGAACGAATAGCCGAGGCGGTCATAGTGGCCATGGCCCATTCCCTGGGCGGCGTATTTAAACAACAGCACAGAGGTATGGTCTTCCTCCTTTCCGTAAGCACGTAAGACCGCAACACCGCCTTCTTTCCCATCAGCACCATCCGTAAAAAGGATGGAGGCGGGGCGAAAAGGCCTGGCCTCGCCCGCGGCAATAGCATCGCTGACAGAGCGCCCCGCTGCATCAAGGGTAACCTTTCCCTGCACTATGGCCAGCGATAACAGTTCGGGGTTCTTACCGTAGAGATAGTAGCCGTAGTCTACTGATTTAACGACCTCTTCGGAGTATAAAGACATTCCCTTTTGGGAATCGTTAATGGGAAAGAAATCTCCGGTCGGATCAGCCTGTAACACTAGTGAGTTGATGGCCTTGCCAAGGATACCGTCATGGTATTCAAGAATGTTGAGATCTGGTCGCTTCTCCGCCAGCGCCCGTCCGAATAGCAGGAATGGAGAGAGCGCATACCGGAGGTAATACGGCCCTTCGGCGAAGTATCCATCAGGCGAGAAACTCAGGTCTAGCTGAGGCAAGAAACCTGCTCGTCCATATTTGTCTTTGATCTTCCCACTGTCGTCATCTCGCAGATCATCAGGCAGGCTCTCTGGGGGCAGTCCATTCAATGCACGGTCAACAAGTTCATCGTCATCCATTACTAAACCGATCATTCCTACGGCAGCACACCCCCAGGTAGAATGGTTGTGTATGCGATTGAAAAACTGAGGGGTTTCGATGGACAGAAAATCGGCCATCGGGCGAAACAGCTGTGTGTTGAGTTGTTTGCGCTCTTCCGCTGGCAGCCATTCATAGATGTCTCCGTATGCCTGGCTTACGTACACCAGCCAATTTGAGTCGTTGAGGCACTGCCAGAATATTTTCCCGGTGGCGTAAGAACGGTTCGTAGGGTGCCGCTCGAGGGTTGGGTAAAGTTCGGCATATTCAAAGAGGACTTCCCGGATGAATTCGGCATACCGCTCGTCTCCCGTTTGGGCGAAGAGTGTACCGGCATCTCGTAGTGTGCTCCAGTTGCGTTTGTGCTCCTCGTGGGTATACCCACCAGCCATGTCTTTAGGGACGGGTACGTTAACACCCTGCTCCATAATACCGTCCACTCGCACCTGCGTCCGCGCCAACTCCTGGTCAAACAAGGTTGCTTTCTGCTCAGTGGGAGCAGGGTTGCAGGTCGCGAAGAACAGGGCCAGAAAACTTAAGAGAAGGAATTTGTCTGTGATCATTCTTCAAGGCTTGTCCCCACCGGCTGGCCGGCCAGGGTTGTGACGGCTTCGGTAACGTTGAGCATCAACCCGGAGGTTACGTAGGGCTCACCGTTGTCTTCAATAACGGTACCACCGGAGAAGACGGAGTTGTTGATCTCTACCATCGGCTCCCCCACTACGAGGTGAAGTTGCAATGGTTTGGAATCGTCGAAAATGCAATCGTTGATGAGCGCTACCTGAACGCCATGCAGGCGGATCGAAGCGCCCGTCTTGTTCCACTTGGTGTCGGTACCGATATCATCGAAGGTGCAGCGATCGACCGCCAACATCGGGCCCAACGTGCTCTCGTCACGCCCACCCCGGTGCAGATGGATGGCCGTCTGACCAATTTTGTCGAAAAGGCAGTTGTCGATTACGACCGACTGGGCATTGTACACACCGATGTCGTCGATCTCCTGGTCAAGCGCCAACACGCTGCCCGAAACGTTGCTAAAGCTGGAGTTGCGCAGCACGATGGAGTCCGCCATGGTGTTCTTCGCCACCCGCAGTACGTTGAAGCTGTGGTTGATGTCGAGGTTCGTGAAGTCGCAGTCTTCCACGAACAACTTGTAGTTATTGATCATGGAGTACTTGCTGGTGCTGATGACGGCGTTCAGCGGTCGGTCCCGGCATTCTCTGCCGTCAACCTTTACGCCGCGCAGGGTCAGGCCTCCACCGTTCTCAATGTTGAACAGGCTCGTCTTCTGGAAGGTAAGGAGCGGTTTTTCGCTCAAGCCCACAGCCGCTTCGAAAGTCAGGGCGTGGTGGAGTTTGAGGCTTTTCGTTTGCAGATATTCGCCGCTTTCGGTGAGGCGAATGATGTCGCCGGGGGCGGAGTTGCGCACGGCTTCCCAGAGGGTGTTTTCTCCGGCGGTCACCTCAATGACCTTGCCGCCGCCGAAGAACAGCTCGTCTTCCACACGGGGGTACCAACTTACGCCCGTGTTCTCCGATGTGGCCATCAGGTCGAGGCCGGCACGGACACTGTCTCCAGCTGCGGTGTTGTCGGGAATCATCACCCCGTTGGCCGCTTTGGTGAAGGTCAGCTCCTGGTTACTAAAGCCCGCTTTCTGCAGGGGCTCTACGCCGGGAGACAACAGGTTACCAGCGAAGGTGATGCCACTAATATCGTCGAAGGCCGAGAAGATTTTCTTCCGGGTGTTGTTGACGGCGAAAACATTATTCGCGATCGTCGTCCGCTCGGGAATGGCGGAGCGTTCGTCGTCGCTGCCCACGCAGAACTGCACGTTGTCGCAGTTGAAGAAGACGTTGTTTTTCGCTTCGGAATCCGTCACCTGCACATAGCGATTGAGTGGGGAATTCGGCACGCCGTTCATCACGGTCAGCGCACTGCGGAAGCGGCGCCCGGTGAGGCCCGCGGCGTAATTATTGTTGACCTTCTGCTTGGCGTTGATGATGCGCATCCCCCCAGTATTGGCCACGCCGTTGCCCAGGAAGAAGTTGTTGGCAAGGGTCACCTCGTTGCCGTGGCGGATGGTCAGGGTGCCCGTTGATTCGAAGAAGGTATTGCCCCGGAAGATGTTTTGACCGCTTTTATTAGACACGATCTCCACCTCCCCGTTGCAACGGTAGAAGTAGTTCGATTCCACCAGGGTATTGGAGTTACTCTCGCAGTAATGGCTGGTGCCGATACGGAGGGATTCACCGCCGTTGGAGCCAAGTACGGCCCGGTGACCGAAGAAGTTATGGTCGATGCGGTGGAAGTTCTCCCGACTCTCTATGGTATTTAGGCGTACGGCCAGGGTGACGCCCTGGTTGCGTTTGCCGGTGAGGTAGTTGTGGTCGAACCGGTTGTGTTGGCCGTACAAGCCAACCCAGTAGTCGCTGTCGAAGCGCTCTGCGGGGTTGTAGTTGTCGACGACGCATTCCGTTACCCGGCAGTGGTTACAAAGTGCGTCCTTGCCCGTTTTAAAAGAAATTACCTCACTGGTAGGCGTGAACCCGTTGCGAAAAACGAGGCCTTCCACGTGGAGGTACTCACCCGAGAGGGACAGATTGGATTGTCCCTCGAGAAAGACCTTACCTTTCTCCTGGGCAACCAGTTTGATTAAGCCGTCCTCATTTCCCTGACCGGTGAATTTCACCTCCAGGTCGGTGTAGGTACCATTGGCCAGTGTGATCACGTCTCCTGGTTGGGCAGCTTTAATGGCGGCGGCCAGAGATTCGGCGTTGTTTACGGTGCCTCCGTCTCCACCGCAGCCGGCTAGCAATAAGGACAGCATCAGGAAAGTAGCGCTTCTCAACATAATCATGTGGTAAGTTTAAAAGCAGGAGGAGGTATCGGTAGTATTAACAACAGATACCTCTCCTGAAATGTAAATACTAAACTCGTTAGTCTTTTGGGCGCGGCCGCAGGTGCCATGCTCCCCTGTTCACGCCGTAGGCGTGTATCCCCAAAGGGGAAGGGTTTTAAGGGCAAGGAACCAATGCTAACGGTACCTCTAATTCGTAGTATTCCTCTTTGTAAAAAGCCTATTTCCTCCCAGGTCTGCAGGTCGTTCAAGCCTAAGAAATGGTAAAACATTCGCACTAGTGCTTGATAAGTTTGGAGACCTGAGGCCTTCCATTACCCTCAAGTTTGACGAAATACATGCCGGCCTTAAGTCCGCTTATGTCTAGCGATGTTACGTTATCAATGTTTCGATGTATGACTATTCTTCCGGTTTGATCATAAACCGAAATAGTTTGGTATTCTTCCGCTCCATTGATCGTCACGAATGAAGTTGCAGGATTAGGAACCAATTGCATTGGATTTAGCAACGGTTCTGTTGTATTTACAATACGTTCTTCACCTTCACCAAATACTCTCAGCTCCGTAAGACTAACCCATGGCCCCGTGTACACATCTGCACCCAATACGGTTATTCTTACAAATCTGGCTTCAATGCTGTCAACTATATTAATAATTGGTGTGGTAGGAGTACCTGGTGTGGTATTATTTGACCGGTCAACGATGGTCGTAAAGGGTCCATCTGCAGTTAAAGCTCCTTCAACGATGAACTGGTATGCTCTGTTCTCATAGCAGGTAACTTCAATTTGAGTTATCGTAATATCCTGCCATAAATCAACCGTGGCTGATTGCGGAAAGTCCTGTACGGACCATCTCGAATTGGTATTATCATCCACAAGTTTGCTGACAGTATTTGCTCCGTCGGGAGTACCAGTTCCTGCAATTGGCTGATTCAGTGCCCAGTTAAACTCCGTTGAAGGCGTCACTACGTACACCAAACCTGAATCGACGAATCCTCCTTCCTGAGTCGTCACGGTGACCGTCACTACGCCTGCTGAAATTCCAGTCATTAAACCATTTTCGTCCACTGTAGCAATACTTGGATCATCAGAGACAAAAACGACATTTTGGTTTGTTGCATTTGCAGGAGAGACAGCTGCCTCCAACTGTAAGGTGCCTCCAACAACAATTGCGGCAGAAGACTCAACCAGGTCTACTCCGGTTACATCGACCTGCTCACTGATCGTAATCACAGTACTCAGGGATGTCCTTGATCCTCCTTCGTTATCAGTTGCCTTAGCCGTTAAGGTATACTCGCCTTCTGCTGCACCTGACCAAGTAAACGAATAAGGAGCCGTAGTGTCTTCTCCCAATAAGGTACTACCTTCAAAGAACTCAACCTTGGTGACTGTACCGTCTGAATCAGTTGCGTCAACGGTAATATTGACATCATTTCCTGGTTCAATATTCGTGCCATCAATAGGAGATGTTATACTAACCGTGGGGACATAGTTCTGCGGCGAACCATCGCCCTCAAACAATTCATCAAAATGAGCGGTTGCTTCGCCATTATCCTGGAGGTAAACTCCTGCTTTCCAATAGCTGGGGAAGGTCCAGAATGAGACATCCACATTTGCCTTTTCCTCACCCTCATAATCGATGATCATATTTCCATCAACCAGTCGGATAGCACAGGTAAAGTACCCTCCTGGATCCTCACCAAGATCGATATGGGTCGTATTTATTCCCGCGGCGTCTGTTTTGACGGCCGCCCATATATGGTTGGTTGGTGTTCTACCATTGTGTTTATAGATTCTTAGCAACGGTTTATTAGGTCCGGGGCCTGCATTTGCATCATCGTGGATTTGCAATACGGTAACCTGCTGACACGTCTGCTCTGCAATATCAAGTCTTGCATGCATAGAACGATTGGCTTCGTTGACGTCATAATTTTCTTCGTACCGGAGCTCTGTTCGCATGCTCTCTCCAGTTTGATTGAATCGTATTTTATCTCCATCAACCACATAAAACCAATCAGGATGTGTGTAGCCATTGAGTGCATCTTGGGCACGAAGCGTTGAACTGGTTGGGGCTTGTAGCTTACATTCCGCTAAGAAAGCTTGGAACCTCGGAATGTCAGTAGGGGCATCATATCCTGTTGGAGGAGTTGGGCCCGAGTGCGAAACGTCTAAAGCAAAAAACGACACTTGGGCATATTCTTCAGGATCTCCAGCATTATTTTGATTGTAATTTCCAGCTTTGAAATACATCCAATCATCAGCAAATCCACTATTTGTCATATCCACTTCCTGCACAACATCTTCCTTACCCTCTCGCATTATCGTTACCGTCAGGGTATTGAAAACTACCTTAATTTCGTAGCTAAACTTTTCCCCCAGGGCAACTCCATCTTCCGGATCGGGCGCACCATCATTTCTGCTACCAATCATTTCGTACCATTGCTCGGCACCCGTAATGGGCTCATGGGCAAAGTATATGGAACCTTTTGTATTACCAGGTAATTTGCGGTAGTATATTCGACAGGGCTCGTCATTAGAAGCGTGTATTTGTCCGACTATTACTCGGCCTATTTTGCGAGTTTCATCAGAAGTTTCAGACACGTAATCTACCGCTACAGTAGCAGTCATAACTCCATCTACTCCTCCGGCAGCTTCTTGATTCTCCATTGTGGAAGAAGAGAATACCCAGTTGTTTCCATTTATTCCTTGTGTGCCAATACTGGTATCACCGGCCCGGATCATTTCTCTTAGCTCATTCCTTGGGTATGTGCTCCCGCCAGTACTTCCATCGTTAGGGCACCAAAACACCATAGCTCCGGTAACAGGGTCCGTGTAAAACTCACCTTCTCTTACAAATCCGTTTGATAAGTTGTCCTCACCTATTTCTTGTTGATTCGGTCGGGTGAGTTTCCAATAAGAAAGATCGAAATTTCCACTTGGTGGAAGGTTAGGATCTAAATCTTGTGCCGAAGCAGAATAACTGAATGTAGTCAAAGCAAAAAACAACAGTACGCATCGAGAATAAACAGGTTTAAAAAAACAACCTTTTAACCCAAAGCCTAGAAATTGATAGTTAGATGGCACTTTCATAAATGGAGATTTTACTAATATTTACGCTGTTAGACAGTATATGATCAGCTCTTCTAACCGCAACAGGCGGCAGTGAGGCTAATCCCCGAAGGGGAGCGCTTATTAAGAGTGGCTTCCCTTCGGGGTTGAAGGAGTTGGAATGATGAACCTCTGGTACGTAAGGTGAATAATGTTTTTACTAGTGCAGTGTAAACTAAGTTTGTTGACTTTTGTGCTGGTGGATTTTATTGGCTGGCAAGGCGGTAAAACCGGAGTTTAGCCG
>JBGCFZ010000186.1:0-11606 GCA_045110355.1 Lewinella sp.
CTGAATCCTGAATCCTGAATCCTGAATCCTGAATCCTGAATCCTGAATCCTGAATCCTGAATCCTGAATCCTGAATCCTGAATCCTGAATCCTGAATCCTGAATCCTGAATCCTGAATCCTGAATCCTGAATCCTGCTTAGTTTTGTTTTTAAGCTAACTTGCCCTTACCTTTGCCTCAACCAAAGTCAGAACCATGAACATAGCCCTTGCGCAAATTAACGTCCACGTAGGGAATTTTGCGGCCAATCTTGCCAAGATGCTGGAATACACCGCCAGAGCCAAAGCCCAGGGAGCTGACATCGTGGTATTCCCGGAGCTGGCTACGGTTGGCTACCCTCCGCGCGATTTTTTGGAGTTTGAAGATTTTGTCGACCAGGCTGAAGACGTGGTTAATAAACTTGCGGAGGCAGCTCAGGGCATTGCCATCATTGTTGGTTCCATCAGCCGTAACCCGGTAGTGGAAGGTAAGGACCTCTACAACAGCGTTTACTTCCTGTCCGGTGGCCGGATTCAGAAAGTACAACACAAGACCCTGCTGCCTACCTACGATATTTTCGATGAGTACCGGTATTTCGAGCCTGCCTCCGAATGGGGGGTAGTGCGGTACCAGAACAAGACTATTGCTATGGTCGTCTGTGAAGACAGCTGGAACGTTGGCAACGAAAACCCCTTGTATAGGATTAACCCGATGGACAAGATGATGGAGCATAAGCCAGACCTCATCATCAACGTTTCTGCCTCTCCTTTTGCCTACGACCACGCTAAAAATCGTATTGAGGTAATGCAAGCTAACTGTACCCGATACAACCTGCCATTGTACTACGTCAACCATGTTGGCGCTCAGACCGAGGTGCTGTTTGATGGAGGGTCCATCGTTTTGCACGCCGACGGTACGGTTATTGATGAGATGCCTTACTTCGAGGAAGGAATGCGCATCTATAACACGGAAGAAGTAGGCAATAAGGAGAATGTTTCAGGGGAAGAAGCCAAGGATAAAATGCGCCTGATTCACGACGGAATCGTGATGGGGCTTAAAAACTACTTTGGTAAACTAGGTTTCAAAAAAGCCATCCTCGGCCTTAGTGGGGGCATTGATTCCGCGCTGGTAGCCGTGCTTGCAGCACGGGCACTTGGTGCTGACAACGTGCGTTGCATCCTGATGCCAAGCCAGTACAGTTCGGACCACAGCGTAAATGATGCCAGAGAGTTGGCCCAGAACCTTGGCTGTCAGTATGACCTCGTCCCGATCGAGGGGGTCTACGATGCTTACATGGATGTACTCAAACCCCACTTCTGGGCAAAAGAAGAAGGCCTCGCCGAAGAGAATCTCCAGGCCCGGGCCCGGGGAATGCTCCTGATGGCCTTCAGTAATAAGTTTGGCAATATCCTGCTGAATACGAGTAACAAATCCGAAATGGCCGTAGGGTACGGTACCCTTTACGGTGATATGTGTGGCGGACTGAGCGTGATCGGCGACGTGTATAAAACAGAGTGTTTTGAACTCGCCCGCTACATCAATAAAGACGGGGAGGTCATCCCCGATAACATCATCACCAAGCCACCAAGTGCCGAACTGAAACCGGATCAGTTTGACTCCGACAGTCTGCCGCCCTATGATCAACTCGACGCCGTTCTTTACCAATACATCGAACAGACAAAAAGCCCCCAGGACATCATCGATATGGGCTTCGACGAAGCCCTCGTCAAACGAACCCTCCGCCTGGTAAACATCAACGAGTTTAAGCGGTACCAAACGGCCCCGGTGCTACGGGTGAGCAGGAAAAGCTTCGGAATGGGAAGGCGGATGCCTATTGTGGCTAAGTATCTTAGTTAGTGCGGTAGGTAGAAATGCTCTTTACAAGCCAAACGAAAAAATGATGGATCGATTGGCAGTTAAGACAAGCAACCTGGTCGGACACAACTGCTGAACCTCGCTAAAACTTTCTCCATCAAAAAACCGGAGAAAATCATTGATGAGGTTCGAGAAGCTATATCACAGTGGCCGCGACATTGCCGTTGATGTTGACTTCCCGCAATTGACCATTAATCGAATCAATAGAATACTTAATTCTTGAAAACCATTAACCCCATCACCACCGCCTGCGTCGTCGGTGCACCAGCAGCCCTCCTCAACGGCGTTGAGGCCATCCCCGCCAACTGGCTCGCTGCGCTCGCCCGCCGGGAGGAGATTATTGATTTGGGAGAACGGTTGCACGCGGCTTATCCTCGATAGTGTGGATGCTTCAATCATCTACCGCGCGAGCGCAAGCGAGCAGACCCTAGCGGTAGCTATTCACTCATTCTTAAATTCTCACACTCACTACAGTCCCGAACCGTAGACTGTTATTGCCGGATGGTCGATCTAATTGGCGCTACCCCGAACACTTTCAAGTTCTATTCGTTAAGTCGTTGCAAACGCAACCATTCTCTTGAAGAACCCACAGCAAAATCTGATTTTCCTGACCAACCGTGTTGGTCGCCAGCTTTTCCGCCTGCTGTTGGAGCGGATGGAATTCGAAGAATTCCTTCCTCAGAGCACGCATATGGGGCTGCTGGCGGATCTGATGACCAACGATGGCCTGCGCCAGCAGGACCTGGCCATCTCTACCATTAAAGACAAGGGAACTGTGGCCCGTGCACTCAAGCAACTGGAAACGGCAGGCCTCATTAACCGGGAAGTAGATCAGGTCGATCGGCGGCAAAAACGCATCAACCTGACGGAAAAAGCTCACCGAATGTGGGCCTACGCACATGACCATGCGGACTACGCCATCTGCTGTGCCAAAAAAGACATTCCTACGGAAGAACTGGCCGTTTGTACCAGTGTTTTGAATAAGATATACCACAACCTCCATCTGCAACTGAGCCCTCCCCAAAGCATTGACCATGAGTAAACGTAATATTCCGCGTACTATCTTTTCTATTCTCCTCGGCGTACTGATCCTGGTCGTAGGATGGTACGGTTGGGGCTACCTGGCGAGCCAAAAAGCTGCGCCGATGAAAAAGGAGATTCCGAAGCGCATCAAAACTGTGGAAGTGAAAACGGTTGCTAATGGCAAGATCGCCACCACGCTTGACGTACAAGGTCGGTTGGAGGCTTATAACAAGATCGCCCTGTTTACCGAAGTAGGGGGTGCCGTCAAAACATCAAAGCCCTTTAAGAAAGGGACGTACTTCAAAAAAGGAGAAGTGATGTTGCGGGTGGACGATGCTGAGGCCCGGCTCAACCTGCAGGCGCAAAAGGCTACGCTGATGAATGCCGTGGCGATGATGATGCCCGATTTGAAAATAGATTATACTGAAAGCTTCTCCGCCTGGGAAAGTTACCTCAGTAGTTTCGATATCGATGCACCGATAAAGGCAATGCCAACGGCGACGACCCAACGTGAAAAACTCTTCGTGGCTGGCCGTAACTTGTACACCCAGTACTACTCCATCAAAGGCGTAGAGGAGCGGCTGAGCAAGTACGTGCTTTACGCACCTTTCAGTGGCGTGCTGACGACGGCGGCCATCAACGAAGGAGCCGTCATCCGGCCTGGCCAACAACTTGGTGAATTGATGGCGACGGGCTACTACGAGATGGTAGCCACCGTTCCCCTGAGTCAGTTAGACTTCCTGAAGCCAGGAGGTGAAGTGAAACTGTACAGCGAAGACATCAAGGGAGCCTGGACCGGAAAAGTACGCCGGATCAGTGACCAAATTGATGCTGGCACACAAACGGTCAACGTTTATGTTGGTGTCTCGGGCAAGGACCTTCGGGAGGGGATGTACCTGCGTGGAGAAGCCGATGCGCGCGTTTTGGATGATGTAGTGGAAATTGACCGCAACCTCTTAATCGACGAAGGTGAAGTTTACGTGGTGAAGAATGATACCTTGCTGGCCCTGGTGCCAGTCAACGTTCAGAAGTTTGACCGCAAAACCGTAATCATCAGTGGCTTGCCCACCGGAAGCAAACTCCTTACCAGCGACGTAGCCGGAGCCTACAACGGTATGCGCGTGAAACTGAAGGGTGCTGGTATCACAGATAAGAAAACAGCTGGTGAAAAAGCTGCCACGATGACGGAAACACCGGTGTCGAAATAATGACTGATGCTTGAGTCGTTTGGCGAACCTTTGCGCGCTAACCCGACCTCCCTGCTCTTTATCATCTTCCTGTGCACCTGCGACCCCGCCCAGAAAAGCATCCAAAATAAAAGCGATGAAAAATTTCATAGCCTACTTCATCAAGTACCCCGTTGCGGCGAACCTGATCATGTTCGGAATCCTGCTGATGGGGATTGTGAGCCTGTCGCAGATGAAGGCCACCTTCTTCCCGGAATTCAAAAGCCGGACCATTAACATTCAGCTGATCTATCCCGGTGCCAGCCCGGAAGAAGTGGAGGAGGGCATCATCAATAAAATCGAGGAAAACCTCAAGGGCCTGACCGGAGTAGAGCGCTACACGAGTGTCAGTTCGGAGAACAGCGGCAGTGTGATCGTGGAAGTCCTGAAAGGCTATGACACGGAGATCATCCTTCAGGATGTGAAAAATGAAGTAGACCGGATCAATTCCTTCCCGGTGGGTATGGAACCTCCGGTGATCTATAAAAGAGAATCCCTCGGCCGTGCCATCTCCTTTGCGCTGACCGGCGACGGCGTCAGCCTCGCCGCCCTCAAACGCGCGGCACGCCAGGTGGAAGATGACCTGCTGGCCATTGATGGCCTGTCTAAAGTAGAACTCTCGGGCTTCCCCGACGAAGAAATCGAAATTGCCTTTCGTGAAGCGGACCTGCAACGCTTTGGCATCACTTTCCAGGAAGCATCCACCGCCATGCGGCGCACCAATGTCGACATCACCGGAGGAACGGTAAAAGGAGAGCAGGAAGAATTACTTCTCCGCGCCCGCAATAAGGAGTACTATGCCGATGGCCTGCGGGACATCATCGTGAAAACGACGCCCGACGGAGGAACGGTACGCCTCAATCAGGTAGCGACCGTCCGTGATCGGTGGGCAGATAAGCCCAACCGTACTTACCTCGATGGCTCGCCCTCCGTCAACGTCAACGTACAGAATACGCTGGAGGAAGACATGCTCGCCATTACCGATAACGTAAAGGAATACCTCGAAGATTTCAACGCGAAGAACATCGACATTCGGGCCGAAGTCATCAGCGATGCCAGTATCACTCTGCGCCAACGGATCAATACCCTGATCCAGAACGGTTGGCAGGGCTTCCTCATCGTTTGTCTTCTCCTGGCCGTCTTCCTGCACTGGCGCCTTGCCTTCTGGGTGGCCCTGTCGATCCCGATCAGTTTTGCCGGTATGTTCATCATTGCTAATGCCCTGGACATTACCCTCAACGTTATCAGCCTCTTTGGGATGATCCTCGTAATTGGTATTTTGGTAGATGACGGTATCGTGATTGGGGAGAACATCTACAGTTATCACGAGAAAGGACTGCCGCGCATCCGAGCGGCTATTGACGGGACGAACAACGTACTGAGCGCCGTTTTCGCGGCCATCATCACCACGGTCATCGCTTTCAGCAGCTTCTTTTTTCTCGACGGCTCTTTGGGAGACTTCTTCCCCGAAATGGCGACGGTAGTCATTTTCTCGCTGGTATTCTCTCTCATCGAAGGCGCCATCATCTTGCCCACCCACGTTGCCCACAGTAAGGCATTGGCCAAAGGTGCCAAACCTAATGCGGTGCAACGGACCTTCGATAAGTTGATGGACTTCATGCGCGACCGGATGTACGGCCCTGTTTTGGCCTGGACCATGCGCAATAAATTTATTTCTCTTTCCCTTTGTGTCGCCATCCTGTTCCTGAGCTTTGGCGTGGTGCAGGCGGGATGGGTGAAGACAACCTTCTTCCCCATTATCCCCGGAGACGAAGTGGCCATTACCCTGCAACTACCCGCAGGTACGCCCGAGAGCCAGACGAAGTTACTTCTTGACAAGATTGCCAATACGGCAGACCGCGTCGGGAAAGAGATCAGTACGGAAGCCTTCGGCGAGGGTGGTAAACAGGCCGTTGAGCGGATTGAGGTAAAGGTAGGCCCAACCACTTATCAGGGCAGCATCACCGTAGCGATGATTCCGGGAGAGGATCTTGAGCCAGTAACCCAGGAACAAATGACCCGGGCTATTCGCCAGGCCGTAGGCCCGGTTGATCAGGCGGAGGTACTTTCCTTCGGCGGCCGATCCTTCTTTGGTAAGCCCGTTAGCGTAAGTCTGGTGGGCAGCGACATCAAGGAACTGGCCAAAGCCACGGATGACCTGAAAGCCGAACTGGCCCTGATGCCGGAACTGGCCGACGTGGTGGACAATAACCAGGAGGGCCTCCGGGAAATGAACATTGCCCTGAAGGAAAAAGCCCGCTACCTGGGGGTTGACCTGCAGGACATTGTCGGGCAGGTCCGTTCCGCCTTCTTTGGTACCGAAGCTCAGCGTTTGCAGCGGGGAGAAGACGAGGTAAGGGTTTGGCTGCGCTACGGGGAGAACGAACGCAGAAGCCTCTCGGACCTGAACAATATGCGCATCCGCTTGCCGGGTGGGGTGGAGTACCCGCTGTCGGAAATTGCGGAGTTTACGCCGCAACGCGGCGTGATCGGCATCAACCACGTAGATGGTAAGCGAGAGGTGAAAGTGGAAGCCGACATCAGTAACAACTCCGTTTCCGTTACCGACGTCAACGCCCAGATACAAGATGAAATCCTGCCCACGGTCCTCGATCGCTACCCCAGCGTAGGTACGGTAGATGGTGGCCAGGTACGGAACCAAAAGAAGACCGGCGCTTCGCTTGGATTAGTCATGCCGATAGTCTTTGGGCTGATGTTTTTCGTCATTGCGCTTACCTTCCGCTCCGTCCTCCAGGCGCTTATGCTCTTCCTACTTATTCCGTTCGGCTTCATTGGTGTGATCGGTGGCCACTGGCTGATGGACAAGCCGATGTCCTTATTCTCAGGCTTGGGCATCATCGCCCTGATTGGCATCATTGTGAACGATGGCCTTGTCTTCATCGCCACCTATAACGATAACCTCCGCGCAGGTATGCCGATGATGGATGCGCTGGCAGATGCGGGTCGCAGCCGTTTCCGTCCCATCCTGCTAACGTCGGTAACCACTTTCGCCGGCCTCGCACCGCTGCTGCTGAACAAGAGCCGGCAGGCACAATTCCTTATTCCAATGGCCATTTCTGTCGCCTTTGGTTTGCTGGCCATCACCTTCATCTTACTTATTCTGCTGCCGGCCCTGCTGGTCTTGCTGAATCGCTTCCGGTACAACCTGGCGCGTGCCCTTAATCCGGATGCAGACTTAAACTACAATGAGGTGGAGCCAGCATATAAACAACTCCACTTCGACATCAACGAGGGTGCAGAACCTGAACCGGAGCCAGAACCTGAATTAGAACCAGGGGAATAAGATGGTGCTATTGGTCTGTTAGCACCAACAGACCAACAAGACCAAAAGACCAAAAGACCAAAAGACCAACATGCGTATCATCATCGATATGGACGAAGTAATGGCCGATAACTTCCCCTCCTTTTACCGGGCGGCTGAAGAACGGTTTGGCATTGTCGTCGGACCGGAGGACCACCTTGGAAAAAAGGTATACGATCTGCCAGGCCTGGCGGAAGTGCGCAACGTACTTTACGAGAAAGGCCATTTCCGGCACCTGCCCGTCATCGAAAATGCGGTCGAGGTTATACGGGAGTTGTACGAGCATTATGAGGTATACATCGTAACGACGGCCACAGAATTCCGGTACAGCTTCCTCGACAAGTACGAATGGTTGGAGGAGCACTTTCCGTTTATCCACCACAGTCGGATCGTGTTCTGCGGAGATAAAAGTATTGTTCATGGTGATTTCATGATCGACGACAAGGCGAAGAACCTCAGTACCTTTACGGGGGTCGGGTTGCTCTTTACTTCCAACCCTAACCTGGGCGAGCAGCGGTACCATCGGGTAAACAACTGGCTGGAAGTCCGGGATTATTTCCGACAGGAGCGGGAAGGCCGAATAGCACAAATGGGATGATGGAACGACTCTTTCATTTCGTGAAGGAAAAGATTCCGTTTGCGCTGACCGGACTGGTGGCTACGGGCATCAACTTTGGGGTGTACCTCCTGTTGGTTGATCGCTATCTGCCTCCGGGGCCCGCTACGGTGATCGCCTATTCAAGCAGTGTTATCCTCAACTTCTTCCTGCAGCGGCACTTTGTTTTTGAGCTGAACCGCTCGATCGAAAGCGCCTTTGTGCTTAGCATGTTGGTGAGTGCAGGCGGGCTGGTACTTGACTGGCTCATCGTTACCGGTCTTCATACTTTTCCCTACCTGGGAGACCAGGAGTGGGTGATCAAGCTGGTGGCTACGGGCATTGTTTTCTTCTATAATTTTTATGCTAAGAGAAGGGTGTTTGAAGGGAGTAAGGGGGAAAAGGATGAAGGTGAGCAGGGGGCGGGGCCGCAGGTGCAAAGTGAGTTTTTGAAGAGCGATGAAAGGGAGGGGATAACCAATGACCAAGCAACAGGTGAAAAAAGGGGTGATGATAACTAAGTATGAGCAACAGTACAAGTGTGATCGTTGGGAACTGCTACGCAGCAATTGGGTTCTCACAGAGGGCCGCTCAGAGGGAGGTACGGAGGAGGCACAGAGATCCCGTCGTTGGAATAACAAGCACCAAATTTCCTGTGCCAAAGGCATTGCCAAACGAGCGCAAGCGAGCAGACCCTACGAAAGCCTTATCAATTTTGGAAGAGGCGACTTCCCAAGATAGAACCCAATCGCCATTTTGTACCCGGTATTTAAATACACCATCCTTAAGCGCGCTAACTACCAAGCTTACAACTCAAAGAACCATGTCTTATAATTCACCTTGTTCAATTAACCTCCTCTGCACCCGCGACCGCGCCCTGAAAAAAGGCATAAAGGTTGAAAGGCTTAAAGGTTGGGGGATCATTCTTTTACTCCTTTTTGCCCTTACGCCTTTTCTAAGCGGCCAAAAAGCGATGAGCCTGAGCGATGCCCTACAGCAGGCCTTGGAAAATAACTATCAAATTCGCCTCTCTCAAGCAGACCTGGCGGTAGCGCAGAACAATAATAATGATGCGCTGACCGGTAAGATGCCAACCATCTCCCTGGGCCTCAGCCCCGGCATCGGTTACCGGAACAACAGTAACCCGGCGAGCATTGTCGCCAAGTCTTCGACTTTCTCCTACAACATCGCACCTTCTGCGAACCTGAACTGGACGCTCTTCAATGGCGGTCGGATCGAGATGACCAAAGAACGCCTCGCTACCCTGGCGGACTTTAGTGCCGGCCAACTGCAAGCCCAGGTGGAGAATACCCTCGCCGACGTGATCAACGCTTATTACAACGCAGTGGTACAGCAGGAGCAGATCAGTGTCCGCCAGCGCGTGCTTAACCTGAGCCGCGACCAGATCAACTACCAAAAAGTCCGCGCTGAATTCGGCCAGGGTGGTACCTTCAATGAACTCCAGGCGCGGGATGCTTACCTCTCCGATTCTACCAACCTGGTTGTACAACAACTTAACCAGCAGCTGGCCGTGCGAAATTTGCTACAGGTCATGGGCGCAGAGGACCTGAACGAGGAGGTTGCCCTGGTCACTGAGTTAGACGATGTCGCTGGCGAATATGATCGGATGGCGCTGGAAGGTCGCTTGCTGGAAACCAACAGTCAATTACGGACTTTGCGTATCAACCAAACGCTGGCAGACATCAACACCCGGCTGATTGAAGCGGAAAACAAACCCACCGTCGCCCTTACCGCGGGCGTCAGCTACGACTACAGTCTTGCCACTGGTACCCAAACCTTCGTTTTCGGCGATGCTCCGCCGGATCCCCGGGACCTGCCAGGGATCGGTGCCACCACCCTCAATGGTCAGCTCGGCCTGTCCGTCAATTACCTGCTGTTTGACGGTGGGGCACGCGACGTCCGTGCGCAAACCTCCCGGCTTCAGGAAATCACTTCCCGGCTCAACGTAGAAGCCGTCAGCCAGCAGTTGCGGGCCACCTTGCTCAACACCCTGGACCGCTACGAGAACCAGCGGGAGATCGTCAATTTGACGCGTCGGCTGATAGATAACGCCGAGCAGAACCTCGGCATCGCCGAGGAGCGTTTCAAGGGAGGTACCATCAACAGCTTCGACTACCGGGCCATTCAGGTAAGCTACATCAATGCCGAATTTCAGCTGCTTAGTGCATTGCTTAACCTGAAGAATACGGAGACGGAGATTTTACGGCTGACTGGGCAGATTGTGGATTAGGGGAAGGGATTGCTCACAGGCAGTTCATTGGGTTCTCACAGAGGGCAGCGCAGAGGGAGGCACAGAGGAAGCACAGAGTAGAAAGTGTCGCTAATAACCTCACACTATACGTCTATTTATTTCTCCATATAATACCGAGAAGCCCGGCGTACCACTTCAACTGTAGTGCCGAAGGCGATATGGCCCGCCAGGTTTTCGATTTTGTCCACCGCAACGTCCTTAACGGCGGCTGGGGCGATGCCCAGGGCCGGAGCGGCAAACTGTTGGGCGGCGGTCCAAAGTGGGGCGCCTTTATCGGTATTGGCCTCCGGCATGGCCTCAACGACCAGGCCATAGACGCCGCCGATGAGGGCACCAATGCCTACTTCAATGATGGCGGCGGCAGCCGCTTCGTCTTCGGCATCGAGGTCGATGCCCGTCGCCTTTTCGGCGGAGTCGACGATACTTCCGGCTAGCTTGTCTTCAAGTTGAACGGTTTCTGGCGCAATGGCTCGATCTACCAACATCTTTACACCAACACCGACCAGGCCACCTAGTACACCCGCCAGGAATCCGCGCCCGTAATTCTTGGGACCGGTATGCTCCGTTTTGCGCATAAATTCATCGACGGTATCGATACGATGACCGGTAAATTGCTCAATTTGCCCGGGAGTGACGTTGCTCGCCGCGTCTTTGACGGTATCCATAATCATCTGCAAGGTGGAAGTAGCCATAGGTAGTGTTGGTCTTGTGTATGAAAAGTAACGACAGGGCTGGCCTGAGGTTCGCCAGAGGCGAAATTAGCTTAGTTTAGCCTGCTTTAAAACCCATAACTGCTCCTGCGGCCTCGCCCCTTTAAAATACTCGGGAGGCAGTATTTAGGGTTCAGTCTCAGTGCTCAGTATTCAGGGCAGTGCAAAATGTCTTACCCTAAATACCGAACCCTGATGACTGAATCCTGATGACTGAACCCTGACTGCTGAAAGCTGAATCCTGACGCCTAAAACCTGAACCCTGAAAACTGTACTCTATCTTTGTCCCTCCAACAAACGCCCCATCCCCGTATGGCCACCAAGAAAACTAACAACGCCCGCCTGGTTCCTTTCATCATCATGTCTTTACTGACCCTGATCTTCCTGATCTGGGCAATGCAGCAGTGCGGTACCCGCGACGGCGACTACGCCATGATTGCAGAGGGGAAAGCCCGGGAGACCTACCTGGATAGTATTCGACTAGTAGAGCAGAATGCCCGTATCAAGGCAGAAGTTGATGCTGAGGTGGAGGCTCGCACCGAAGCCCAACTGCGGGCTCGTACTCAACCGATGCCAGGAGACAGTGTTGTCCGTCCGCCTGCGTC
>JBGCFZ010000187.1:0-13247 GCA_045110355.1 Lewinella sp.
CCAACGGCCGAAGGCTTCCCAACGCGCAGCCCCAACGGCCGAAGGCTTCCCAACGCGCAGCCCCAACGGCCGAAGGCCTTCCCAACGCGCAGCCCCAACGGCCGAAGGCCTTCCCAACGCGCAGCCCCAACGGCCGAAGCCTCCCAAAAAAAAGGGCCGCAGACAAAATGCCTGCGACCCTGATTTTGGTCAATAAGTTAGGAGCGAGGGCAGCAACTGCCCATTGGCGAAGCTTACTTGAACACTACCGTACCCTGGCCAACAAAGAAGCCTTTGTTGTACAGTTCGGCAGTGTAGGTGCCTTCAGTGTATTGCTGATTGGCAACTTTCCATTCAGCACAGTGGCTGGCGGCGGAACCGTCGAACGCGAAGTTGACGGCCTTGGTGTAAGGAATCTGGTCACCGGTTTCGGCGCTGGTCAGGATGCCACTGCCTTCGGCATCGATCTGGATCGTTTCACCGGATGGGCTGATGATTCGCAACTGGAAGCTTTCCTCACCGGGCTGTGCTACACCGTTGTCAAGGCTATTGAAGCAAACGTAGAGGCGGTCGATGCTCTTGGCATTTTTACGGTCGACAAACTTACCGTTGGAGCGTTCCTTCTGGCCTAGTACGGTTACATTATTGGCCTTGATCACACTGGCAATACCGACTTTGCGGTTCAGCTCTTCGTTGGTGCTGGTCAGTTCTTCCCGCTCGGAAACGAGCACGGCGCGTTCGCTGTTGAGGCTTTCGTTCTGCTGGCGGCTGACCTGAAGGTCGCTGCTGAGCATGTCACGCTCACTGGTCAATATCTGGTTGTTCTCAGTGAGTTGAGCATTGGCGATGCGCATCTCTTCGAGTTGTACCAGGTAGCCGTCGGTCTGCGTACGGAGTTCTTTCAATTCACGGCGGGCAGCTACCAGGTTGCGGCTGTCGCGGGTGAGGCTGGAGATTTTATCCTTTTGCGTACGAAGGTCTACTTTTTGCTGGTCGATCAGCGCATTGAGTTCCTCGTTGCTGCCGCGCATTTCTTCAAGTTCTGCGAGGCTTTCGTAGTACTGCTTTTCTGCAGTTGCTTTGAACTGCTCCATTTCTACCAGGTCGGTGGAGAGTTCGGCGTTTTCGGTGCCGCGGTTAGCGTAGCCGATGCCCAAACCAGCCAGGGCCAGTAGCAAAAAAGCAATGATGCCCGCAAAGAGGGGCGTGCGGTTTGGCTTCGGCGCCGGAGTGGGCGTGAACTTGGGTGAGGGGGTGGAGGATGGATTATTCTGAATGGTAGCCATAAGGCGTTGGTTTAGTGATGGCTTCTCTCGCTGTGGCCAGTGCAATGGCCGGGAGGGAAACCGGAAAATGTCCCTTAAAGATAAAGCGTGTTCGTTGGTCGGGACGGGGCTATAAACGCACCTTTATCAGGAAGTATTACGAATTTATGTTAAAGTTTGTTTGGGGTGGTCAAAGAACTGCCGGTTTAACAGGTTCGAGGATGGCGTAAACATTGGGATTACTGGGTTTCTGGTCTGGCTGAAAAAAAGTTGGATAAATAAGGCGGGAACGCAGGATGCAGAGAGTTTTTTAGGGGAGCAGAGAAGGTGGAGGACTCTTTTTCTAATCATTCGAAGAGGCGAAGTATGGCTAAGTGTTCACTTTACTGTAGGTACATCTACCTATTTTGGCCTTAGGCTGTTGTCATTTGTTACTTAATGATAGATATGTTAACGTTTGTCACCGTTTTCTGCTAGCTTGCCGCCAGAATACAAATTCCTTCAGCTTACTAGGCTGTAGGTATTTGAGGCCTTTAGATATAAAGGTCACGTTTTGTCTCTATTATTTACACTGTTTTAACACTCTTACTTCAACCATAATTACGAGAATAGTCGAATAGACTTTGGCACCTGCTTGGTGGGCCAGAGCATATAGACTATGCCTGTGATGACCGAAAAACTACTTTCTATGAAGTCGATAAGACTTCAAGGAGTATGTTATATATATTATTATTTGTAATCTCTACACACTGTTCAAAATATGACGATCTTTCAACTTTTATCCCCCCAAGGGACCACAGCCCTGCTGTTGTTCCGGCTCCGCCACTTGGCAGTCTTGCTGCTGGCCATTTATTGCTCCTATGGCCTGTCCGCTCAAAACTGTTCGTTGGAACGGGGACCTGGAGCAGTAGTTGCGCAAGACTATGACCTGAATCAGGGGCCTTATCTCACCGACGTAGATATATACGCTAGTGGACTGAATCCATCCGTAACGGTTACTTCCAGTGTCACGTTTACTATTTGCTTTTGGGGCGATATGGGTGGCAGTACCGAGACGTTCGACGTAACCATTGCTGGAGTAACTTTTAATACCGGAGGTTTTGGTGGTAGTTCTCCAACTGCAAACGCTCCGGCCTGTCGTAATTTCACAGTCCCTGCTAGTAACATAGATGGAAACCTTGCCGACGGTGATATTGATATTTTCTACGATAATTTTGGAGCTGGTTGGGTCGCCCCCCCCGCAGATGCAGATCCCCCTAACCCTCCGCTTGATGAGTTCAACGCCCGGGTACAGCCATTTGAAATTGAATTTGATATTGATCCTTCAATTACTAATCCCTCTGGTGCTTTCGTTTGCCAAAACGAAGCAGCCTTTAGTTTTGCCAGTACTCCTGCAAACGGAACCGCTGGAGGCGTAGGTAGCTATAGCATCACGCCAGCCTCGGCTGCGCTCAATACAACTACGGGCTCTTTTGATCCCGCTGCTGCTGAGCCTGGGAATTACCTGGTCACTTACAGATTTGAGTACGAAGGTTGCACCTTTACCCAATCTACCTTTTTTGAAGTAGTTCCGCTTCCAGTTGCCACCCTGGAAGACGCCGTTGCTGGGTGTAATAGTACGAGTTATGACCTTACCAATCTTTTTACCGACGCAACCCTTGAGGGGGGCACTTTTTCTACGACAACCCCTGGTGCCTCAATTTCGGGCACGACGGTGTCTTTCAGCATTAATGGCAGTGCCTGCGTTGACATAACGTATACACTGGAGAACCCAGGGGGCTGTGCCGGAGCAACAACTACCGGAACCGCCAGCATCTTTTTCCCCGAAGCGGTTAGACCTGATTTCTCGATTACTTCTGCCACCAGTTGCTGGGATGGTACTGCACCGTTGGCCGTTGAGATTGACTATTTTAATCCCGATTATACCGTGTCGCCTGTTTATGAGTGGACTGAATTCTCGACCGGAGTCAATGTCATCATCGGCAACCCTACTTCTGCTAGCGACCCGATGATAACCCTGGAACAGGAAGGAACCTCTACTTCCGGCACGGTACAATTGTGCCTTTCGGAAACTATTACTTCGACCGGGGCGTGTAGCACCGGCGAGGACTGTAGCGCACTCCGCTGCCGTAGCTTTACGGTTACCATTGCACCCTGTAATGAAGAATGCGGCTTATTTAGTGCACCGCCAGCTATTTGCCCTCTATTGACCAACCCTTCTTTTGCGTTTGAGATTTTGGGACAAACGTTTGCTTTTGGAAGTCCGGGTGCGGAACTATTCGAGGCTTCGGTTACACCGAGCGGTATTGCCGGTAGCGAAGATGCTATCCTTTCCTGTACGGAACCGGGAATTGAAGTAAACTGGGCTTATGGGCTCAACGAAGACCTTTTTCCATCAGTCGTTTTTGATGTGCCTTTGTCAACCATCGTTCCTCCAGTAGCAGCCTATTGTCGAGTAGCTACCTTTGGTTTTGACTTTCCCAGTGGTTTTTGTGGTGACTGTGGGCCGCTAGATTCGCCTAACTTGTGTGTAGATATTTTGGTCGTTGAACCCTGTATACTTATTGATCGGGTTGAGCCTCTAGCTTTTCTCAACTTCGACCTTGCTGGACTAGGCCCGATTTGTGATATTACCGGCCGGGAATTAATCGTCGACCCTTTGCAACAGCTCGTACAGGAAACGGCAGTCGCCGTTGTTTGGGCCGATACTGACGGTGACGGTGCTTTTGATTACGTACTGGAGCAAGGTAGTATTGTCTTAGACGGATCAGGTTCAGGCACGGCATTTGTGCCTAACAACGTTCAGGGGGAAGGTACCATTACGGTCCGTAACCTGACGGCTTCGATCATTCCTCCTTACTCTCCTTGCGTAGCTCCAGAAGGTCAGGGCCTGCTAGAATTGTTGCCAATTGGTTTTATTCCGGTTGTTGGCCCGATTATTGAGCAAGCACTTACGACCTTAGGATTGGACATTAACATCGCTCCTTCCGCAAACTTCGACCTGCCGATCCGGGTGGTAAATGACCAGGAACCTATGTTCCTCAACTTCCCGAGCCAATACGTCTTCAATCAGGCGGGTGATTGTTCGACGCCGATCAATTTCTCTACACCGATTGCGGTAGATGCCTGTACCGGTGATATCATTGAAAACGTCATCCAAATTAGCGGCCCTGCTTCCGGTGATGTTCTTGCAATTCCGAACCCGGACTCAATTGGTACCGACAACCCCAACACCTACGAGGTCACCTACCGGGCTATTTCCTGTAATGGAACACCCTTAGATCAGACCTTTAGCATCCGGATTAGCTCTAACGACCCGTTGCTCCAGTGTAGTGAAGACATCACGATCAAAAATGATGTTGATGCTTGCTCTAAGGTTATTACCGGTATCAGTCCATTACAGGGCGCTGGTTGTAACAACACCATTACCTGGACTGCTCCAGGTGCTACGCCTGCTTCTGGTAACGACGATGCCAGTGGTTCGGAATTCCCCGTTGGTGTAACTACTGTTACTTACACCCTTACCTATGCCGACCAAAACGGAGATACGCAATCACAAACGTGTAATTTCGATGTAACCGTAGTAGATGCTCAAGCACCGACTGCCCTTTGTCGTGATTTCGAAATTCAAATTGGTGCCGACGGACAAGCTGAAGTAACGGTAGCTGACATTAATGGTGGCAGCTATGATAACTGCCCCGGCGATCTACTGATAGACCTGGCCCGGACCGATATGGTATTTGGCCCAACCGTTGCTTTTGACTGTTTCGACGAAGGACAGCAAACCGTTATCCTGCGCGTAACCGACGAAGCCACTAACGAGCGTCGCTGTCTTGGTCTGGTTACCGTAACCGACTTCTTCTCAGATTACGAACTGGCTCTGGACGTACCGGAGTTATGTATCGAAGCTAACAACCCCGAGCAACTCAACTTCTCTAACTACCTAGTCATCACTGATGGCGAAGGAAACACCACCAGCCCACTTGATGAAATGAATGACGGCGACATGGTCGGCGGTATGTTCAGCATCAGTGGCTTCAACAGCTCTATTGACGGTGTTGACGTGATCCTCGGAACCAGTGTTGATGAACCAGGCACGACTGGTTACATCAATCCCATAAACGGACAATATACTCCTGGTACTGGTACTGGCTTCGTTGAAATCACTTACATCATTGTGATTGACGGTGGCGTTCGGCCTACTACGACGGGTATTGAAGGTTGTTACAAAATGGTAACCGACATCTTCGAACTTCGTCAGCCATTAGCAATGGATGAACCCGAGTGTGAATGTATAGTACAGAACGACCGCGTTGTTAACCTCGGTGAAATCACCGGTGGTTTAGAGCCTTACACCATTCAGTACGGTGGTGTGAAGCTTGACTTCGACGGAGACGGTATCTCCGACGAACAAGACGGCGAATTCATTTTTGAAGGCGTCATCAACGGCACTTCAGGAGCTGAACTAATCGTTGACATTACTGACTTTACCCAAGACCTTGGTAACCTCCTCGTTGACTACACCCAACCGACCTGGTTCTTCACCGTCGTAGATGCTCGCGGTTGTGAGCTCTTCCGCTCCGGAAGTTGTGATAACGACGACGAAAACGGCACCCCGGAGATTCTTTGTGAGGACCTCGGCCCGGTTGATCTCTTCACCGAAGACTTAATTTGTGAAGCCAACCATACCTGGGCCCACACTTTGCCTACGGATAACTGTGATGTAATCCTGTACACATACACTATTACAAACCCCGACGGTTCTACCGCTGGTCCTTTCGACCTTACAGCGCTGCTGAATCCTGACATCACTAATCCCCTTCCGGATCAGTTCAATGGTTCTTACAACTTCCAGCACGTAAGCCCAACACAGAAAACCTCTACCGTTACTTACTACGCCGAAGATGCCGTTGGCAATTTCACCCAGTGTAGCTTCGAAGTTACCGTTACTGATAATGATCCGCCACGTTTCATTAACTGTCCGGAACCTGCAGTTATCGTAGATGCGCCTGACACCTGGTGTTCAGCCTTTGCTAATTACTCCCTGCCACTGGCAGAGGACAACTGTAGCATCCCGGTAGTTACGCAGGTAGACGATACCGGCCTCACCTCTGGCGATCTTTACCCAGTAGGTATCACGATCAATACTTTCGAAGCCGTTGACCCATCGGGTAACAGAACACGCTGTGATGTGAAGATCATTGTTAATGATTTCCACACGCCTCCTACCTACGATTGTCCAGAGAACGTAGCACAGGATACCGACTTAGGTGACTGTGGTGCAGTTGTTGACGACATTGCTCCATCGAACATTGCCGATAACTGTCTGCCAAACCTAACCATTGTCTACCGTATCGACGATGCAGAAGGCAACGAAGTGGCTAGTGGCTTCGACGACGCCAGTGGTAACTTCTTCGGATTAGGAGAAAACACTGTACGCTACTCGGTACAGGATATGCCGCTGCTGCTGATCACTGAAGTTACACATGATCTCGGTAATACTGTTGATGGAACTTTACCTGTACCTGCATTTACTGCTGGTAACCCTGCAGATGGTGATTACCTCGAAATCACCAACTTCAACCGTTCTGCTATGGACGTTAGTTGCCTGATGATCACTCGGAGCCATGCCGGCAATATAGAAGAATACGCAGTGCCAACCTTTACCATCCTGGAGCCAGGTGGCACGTTGACCATCCACTTCGGTGATGGCATCAACTCACCAGCGGATGACTTCTTTAATGTTCCTGGAGCAGCCAACCTTGCAGCAGGTGAGCCTGCAGCATACACCATCGGTTTATCCCGCTCCGTAATTGACGTTGCCGTAATGAACGGCTTCGACCTTACCGGAACGGCTGCTGCTGCCTACTGGACTGGTACTACCGGCCCGGTAAATGGTGCCGGCATCATCCGTACAACCGTTTGGGATACGAATACTGCTGCTGACTTCGCCCCCGGCGAAGCCTGTTTGCCAACGACCATCGGTTCCCTGAATCCCGGTCTCGCCCAACCAACACCAAACGGTGCAGCAACTGCCATCCAGGCACAGCCTACCGTTCGTGTTGAGTGCGACTTTACGGTCACCATCTCCGACGAAGAAGATGCCACTTGTGGCCTCTACGGTGAATGGAACGATTATGGCTCCGGAGCCATTGACGTTGCTTATGGTGAATGTGTCGAGACCATATATACTGTAGGCGAAGCTTACACCGTGTCTGATGTCAACCTTAACATCGCTGGCCTTGCCGGAGATATGGGTAACCTCACCTTCACGCTCATTAGCCCAGAGGGGACTGAAGTAGAACTGGCCGCTGCCGTCTGCGCAGGTACGAATGAAGTTGAATTTACCTTCGACGGCGACTTCGGCCCAGCCATCAACGCAGGTTGCGGTATGCTGAATGACGCAGGTGATCTCATCATGCCAATTGGCGATATCGAGATATTTAACGGTGAAGCTGCTGCTGGCGACTGGGTCCTCCAAATAGGGCACAACGGTCAACAAAACCTTGCACCTGCGGCCTTCGCCTCCTCTATCTTATTCGTTAGCTCCCGCGAAGCTTACCCTGATTACACCGCTACACTTGAGAATGACCTCGGCGTATGTGGTGCGGATTACACCTGGAACCATGCCATTTTGTTCGACAATTGCCCGGGAGGAACCATCCTCTGGACGATTGTAGACTCTAGCGGCACCACCCTGGAATCTCAGGCCATACCAATCTTCCCGGAGAATACAGAGGTAACCTTCTTCTTCCCTGTGGGCATCTCAACGGTGACCTATGCACTGACTGATGCTAATGGTAACACAAGCAGCTGTAGCTTCGATGTAACGGTGGATGATACTGAGGATCCTGTGATCGTCTGTCCTGAGGATGTAACCATTCAACTGGATGGTGGAGAATGTGAAAGATCTTACCGACCTACACCAGACGACTATACTGCTACAGATAACTGTGCCGTCGTCGATATTTTTGGTGATCCACCATTCGGTCAACCACTTCCCATCGGAGTAAACCCAGTTGACTTTACGGCAGTTGATGCAGCAGGCAACGACACGACTTGTACTTATTTAGTGACAATCCTGGAATACATTCCCGATAATCCGCAGATGGCTTGTATCGATCAAATCAATATCCACCTGGATGATGATTGTGAACAGGTGGTCATCCCCGCAATGGTGCTGGCCGGACGGGAGTACTACTGTTTTGATAATTACGTCTTCACTTTGCTCCAGCGTAACGACGCCGGTACTTTCGATACCATCGTGCCAAATGTCGTTGGTGTAGACCAAATCGGCGAAGAGGTTCGCTACCAGATCTATGACCCACGAAACGACGTAAGTTGTTGGGGCCGTATTGACGTAGGTTTCTTCGAAGCGCCTGAGTTTATTTGTCCGCCAAATGTAACGGTCAGCTGTAACGCCTCTACGGATACAAGTCTCATGGGCGTTCCAGTACTTCAGAGTTGTGCCCTCGCAGGTGCAACGGTCGCTTTTGCCGATACCTTACAACGGAATGATGCTTGTGATGACCCTCGGGCCATCCTACGCCGTACTTGGAAGGTGACAGACGAATTCGGCAACGCTGCCAGCTGTGTACAAACAATAACGATCGAAGCCTTCGATCTTTCCACGGTTAATTTCCCTGCCAACCGGGACGGCGACGCATCTCCGGCAGTTTACTGTGCCGCTGCCGCCGCGGACCCAACCCTGACGGATCCCGAAAATACCGGTTTCCCGTTTGTGGATGATGGTTCGGACATCTTCACTACAAACTTCTGTAGCGCCAGTTACCTCTACTCCGATGAGGTGTACAACATCTGTGCCGGGAGCTACGAAATCCTCCGTACCTGGAAGGTCCGTAATACCTGCCAGCCCGTGGTGCCAGGCGTTAACCCAATTGAGGCTGTACAGATTATTCGGGTGCTTGATTTCGAAAACCCAGTGCTCACCTGCGCGGATGACATAACGATTAGTACCAGCAGCATCGACTGTAATGGCGCTTACCTGATTCCAGAACCGGTAGTAGAAACAGGTTGTACCAACTGGGAGTATACGGTTTCCGTCAGTAATGGTCTCCTGAGTCAACTCCCTAACGGGACTTACCTGATCTCAGGTCTTGACGAAGGCGTCTACACCATCCGCTACGAAGTGGAAGATGAATGTGGTCGTTACAGCGAATGCATTTTTAACCTCACTGTGGTTGACCAAGTTGGCCCTACCGCAGCCTGTGAAGATGGCCTGAACGTTTCCCTGGACGGAAACGGACAGGCAATTATCTCGGCCGATGATGTCGACGGGAACAGCGAAGATCTCTGTGGTGAGGTACAACTGGAAATCCGCCGACTCTACGAACTTGATGCAACGAACTGTGCGCCGATTACACCATTCTACACGGACTGGTCTCCATCTATCGGTGTAAGCTGCTGTGACCTGGAAGCAATGGTTACGGTTGAACTTCAGGTGACGGACGAAGACGGGAATTCTTCGGTTTGTTGGACGGAAATTCTGGTGGAAGACAAAATCGCACCTACCTGTATCGCCCCGGACAACGTCACGATTACCTGTGTCGATTACATCGAAAGCCTGCCTAATGACATCGCAGATGCCACAGAAGGTCAACTCGATGCCCTCTTCGGTTTCGCCGGAGGTGCGGACAATTGTAGCGTAGAGATCACCCAAGCTGTTTCCGGGTCTATCAACAACTGTGGTGTCGGTCAACTTGTACGGACATTCACGGCTACTGACGGTAGTGGCCTCACCAATGGCCCTGCCTGTTCTCAACTCATCGACATCGTCAGTGTGTTCGATTACCAGGTGACCCTGCCAATGGATGTAAGCGGTACTTGTGCTGAAATACCGGAATATGATGATTTGGAATTCACCGACTTCGGTTGTGACTTGCTTACCGTAACGACCAACGTGGACACCCTGATGACCCTGGACGCAGGGGAGGAATGCTTTAAGTTGCGCATCACCTACGACGCGGTCAACTGGTGTGAATTCAACTCCCTAGGTGATCCATACCTCCTGCCACGTGACGGCCATAATGGGCGTAACCCCGAAACGGAACTGCTTTACCTGAACGTTACCCCTGGTGATGACATCAATGTTAGCAGTGACGACGACGCCTTCTTGTCTCGCTTTGCGGACCGCGTTTTCAACAGTAGCGCTCCTCAATCTGATCGCCGGGTAGATGATGGTAACGATATCGACGGTACGGACGATGACAACGGTGAAACCGACGCCCAGGCTTACGCCCAAGATGACAGCCGTGGCTCCTTCCGATACGTTCAGTACATCAAGGTGTACGATGAAGTGGCGCCGGTCATCACAGTGACCCAACCCGACGCTTGCTTCGGTGGAAACGGTGACAACTGTACGGCCGTGGTCACCCTTAGCTTCACGGCAGAAGATGAATGCTCCGACGTTCAGGTAACCGCACAGCTTGATGTTGACTTTGACGAGACCCTCGGCTTCCAGCCTTCCCGGACACTTACGGCGCAGGAAGTAAGCATCAGTGTTACTGGTGAGTACGTCATCCGCCTCAACGGTGCTCCCGTAGGAGCGCATGCTGTGCGTATCAACGCAGCCGATGGTTGTGGCAATTTCGATAATGCGATCCTGGAGTTCTGTGTCGATCCAGTATTGGCACCAACGCCGATTTGTATTCAGACCCTGACGGTGACCCTTTCTGATGATGGTGAAGGTGGTGGTATCGCTGCCATCTGGGCCAGCGACTTTATTGCCAGCCCCATCACGGACTGTTTCGGCAACGAAATCGATACCTACAGCCTTTACGCTGAAGAAGTAGCTTCTGCTGCCGGGTTCCTGGTGGAAGAAAATCAACAGGGCGTCATGATCACCTGTGCTGAACTTGAAGCAAGTAACGGCAGCTACCCCGTACGTCTCTATGCTTTCGATGCAGCGGGCAATAATGATTACTGTACCGTAATTGTAGAGATTCAGCAAAATGCAAGTACACCATGTGATGGTGATGGAGCGCTTGGTGCCCTTGCAGGAGTCATTGTCGATGGTCAGATGAATACGATCGAAGGCGTAACCGTTAGCCTCGAAGGATCAGGAAGTACCAATGCCGACTTGGTAACTACTGAAGACGGAACCTTCCGTTTCTTCAACCTTCCGCTGGGCCAGGATTATACCATCTCCCCGTCTCACTACGAAGACTTCCTGAATGGTGTACGGACTTCCGACATCGTAGGTATTACTGCCCATATTCTGAGTACGAATCCGTTGAATAGCCCGTACAAACTGATCGCTGCCGACGTTGACGGCAACGCCAGTATTGACGTAGGAGACATCATTTCGATTCGTCGCCTGATCCTTGGTCAAATTGACGGCTTCCCGGCAAATATGCCTAGCTGGATGTTCGTACCCGCCGAATATGAATTCCCCGCTTCTCTCAACCCCTGGGAGACCGCTTTCCCAACCGTAAGCAACCATAATGACTTCGTTGGAAACATCCTTGATGTAGACTTCATTGGAGTCAAATTAGGAGACGTTAACGAGTCTGCACGATCCAACGCGCAGGCTCCCGGTATTCCAAGAAGCCTGAACGGTACCCTGGAGCTGGAAGTGGAGGAAATCGTCATGACGCAGGGCGAATCCTATCGTGTGCCGGTGATGGCCGCTGCACTAACGGAAGTTGATGGTTACCAGTTTACGCTGGAATTCGACCAGACAGCACTGGAAATTACCGACATCGAACCAGGCCTGGTTGCCGCCAGCAACTTCGGATGGAGCTTCGCTGAACGTGGCTTAATCACGACCAGCTGGAACTGGACAGGCAGCACCGTCCCTGCCAACTGGACCGGAGAAGAAGTCTTGTTTACCCTCGTTGTCCGTGCTAATGCTGGGGATAACCTGAGTGAAGGTCTTGACATCAGTAGCCGCTTTACTGCAGCAGAAGCCTATGAGCGGAATACGGGTGACCTCCGTAATCTGACGCTGGTCTTTAACGAGGTTAACGTAGATAGCGGTGCAAATGAGCTCTTCCAGAACACGCCGAACCCCGTTCGGAACCAGACGGTCATCAGTTTCCAGCTGGCAACGGCTGAGGAAGACGTAGTGATTGCTATCCGCGATGCCGCTGGCCGGATCGTTCGTGAATTCAAGCAGGAAGGAACTGCTGGCTACAATAGTATTGTCGTCGACAACCGAATGTTGAACAACGCAGCTGGTGTCTACTCTTACACCGTTACGGCCGGAGCGTGGATGGCTACCAAGCGCATGATCATACTTCGGTAAGCATACGCTTTACTGACCGACAAATTGACGAAAACGCCGTCTTCCTTTGGGGAGGCGGCGTTTTTGTTTGGGGGTTTGGGTAGGGGGCGCGGCCGCAGGTGCAGGGGAGGGTTTTCTAAAGAGCAGGCTAGTGCAGTATAAACTAAGTTTGTTGACTTTTGTGCTGGTGGATTTTATTGGCTGGCAAGGCGGTAAAACCGGAGTTTAGCCGTAGCTAAATGAGGATTTTACCAACGCAGCCAGCGGATAAAAGACGCCGCAGAAAAGGCAATGAAATTTAGTTTACAATGCACTAGTTCGGCGCTAGATTGGTAATTGTCACTCGCCGCCCCTCCCAACCGTGGGCTTCGCGGCTGCGGCGGTCCCACGGGGGAGGGCTATTGAAAACGCTGCGCGTTTTTCAAGAATCGTGTCATTAATCCTTCTGGTGACTATTGTTGCGTAGCGACTTCCCACAATGATTACTGGGGACAAAGTCCCCGGTAAATACAATTGCCAATGACGTTGATTGCCTTTGGCAATCAGCGGATTGTCGGCCTCTCGTTTACCCCGCACTACGTACGGGGCAAACCTGGAGGGCAATCGCTACGCGATAAAGAAACTCTTAGAGACTAAGCACTAGTGGGTGAGTTCATAATTGTCTGGCCGTTTAGTCCGCAGGATTTTCGTGCCGTGGCAAGGCGCTGAAACCGGATTTTAGCCATAGCTAAATGAGGATTTCAGCAACGAAGTCACGG
>JBGCFZ010000188.1:0-6178 GCA_045110355.1 Lewinella sp.
GACATCGGTGAACCGGGGCTGCCTCCTTTGGAGCCAATCTATACAGCTAAGCTATTTTATGGTGTTTTGGACCGGATCCGGAAAGGACATTATCCGCCCGGCAGTTCGGTGGTGGTGGTGCACAGTGGAGGGATTTATTGACTGGTGGGGGGGATGGCGAAAACCCAATTGTCGCATAACGCAATTCTAGTGGTCGACGAAGTTTAAACTTGGCACAATCTGCGACGCTTTTTTATGCCAGGTGTCGTTGGCAAAACGCTTCCGTAGCTACGGCTATGCAAGCGTTTCGCCGCCTAACCAGCCACAAAAAATCATCAGCAGCTTACACTCAATTTCAAACTTCGGCGACCACTAGTCAGGGGATGATGGCCTTACCTGCGTTAAAACGCAGGCCTGTGTTATGAAGCTCTAACGAGCTGAACGTATGCTCGCTACCGCTCGTTGCGGCTATCGCCTTTTGCTACAATTCGGTTTGCATCCATGAGTGAATTAAGTGAATGGTAGAATTATCTGCATTCTCCCATTATCTACCGGGCGAAGACCTGCGTCCAGTATAAATCTTCTTCTGCCATACCCATTACGGTATAGTTGGCCCCCATGATGTTGCGACAATGGCCGGGACTGGATAGCCAGCCTTCAAAGACGGCATCAACGTTAGGATAATTCCAGGCAACGTTCTCTGCCACGGCGCGCCAGGAATAGCCTGCCCGGGTGACCCGGGAACCGACGTTGGAGCCGTCGCTGCCCTCGTGCTGCATTTTGCTCATATTTGCCTGGTCTGCAGAATGGTTTCTGGCGGCAACGGTGAGCTTAGTGTTGAGGGAAAGCGGGGGGACGGCGGGCATGGCCTGGTTGCCACATGTGCAGCCAGCCTGGCGGGTTTGGTTTACCAGCTCCAGGGTGCGCTGGGAAATGTCGTCGAATTCGGAAGGTGAGGTCACTATATCTTCTTCGGCTTGATCCGGGAGCGTTTCACCGGTAGAGAGATCTGTTTCACAGCCGGTGCAGGAGAAGAATAAAGCAAGGAGGAAAAGTGGAGCGAGTTGGCGCAAGGCAGGTGGAGTTTTTAGAACGAACTGCCCAGCAGGCATCAGGTATTGATGAACCCTAAGCTGGTGGGCGATGGAGAAACGTTGCTTTTACACCATTCATTGCACCTGCGGCCGCGCCTTACCGTTTTTATAAGCTTATTTACCATCCCTAAGCTACGGTACTCCGCAAGTACCAACCTATCTTTGCCCGGCAAAAAACTTCGCTTAGTGATTCAGATTTTCGTAACCGGTGGCACCTTCGACAAGGAGTACAATTTCGTTACTGGTAAACTCTTTTTTCAGGATTCCAACTTACCCGAAATGCTGGACCGTGGGCGATGTACGCTCGATCTCAATGTTCGTACCTTAATGATGGTCGATAGCCTGGAGATTACGGAGCTTGATCGGGAGAACATCGCTAATCAATGTCGTGGTGTCGAGACGGATCATATCCTCATCACCCATGGTACGGACACCATGGTGAATACCGCTGAGTACCTGGCAAAAGCAGCCATCAGCGATAAGACGATTGTGCTGACCGGAGCAATGATTCCTTACGCTTTTGGCTCCTCTTCCGACGGATTTTTTAACTTGGGCAGTGCACTGGCCTTCGTACAGGCCCTTCCGCCCGGCGTTTATGTAGCGATGAACGGTCGTTATTTTAACTGGGACGCTGTTCAAAAGAACCGGAGCACCGGCTATTTTGAGGCGGTCTGACCAGGAGTCTGCAAAATGAAAATGAATTCCTAATTAAACGATGAGATCATGATGCCCGCCTGGTTTGCCCGCCTTATGCTTCGCCTGCTTCGCGTTCGTGTTATCGATCGTAATAAGGGGAATTGGCCTAAGAAGTACGTCCTGCCGGTGGTTACGCACACGTCTAACCGTGACTTTTGGTACGGGGTGTATTCACGTGCGATTTTGGGAGAGTACATTAATTTTGTTGGCAAATCTTCCTTGTTCAAAGGTCCGCTTGGGGTATTTCTCAAATGGATGGGCGGAGTGCCGGTCGTTCGCGAAAAGCGAACAAATTTTGTGGACTCGGTTGCGGGTATATTTAAGGAACGCGATGAATTCCGGCTTTGCCTGGCGGTAGAAGGTACGAGGTCCAAGGTCGATCACTTCAAGACGGGTTTTTACTTTATTGCTAAAGAGGCGGGCGTTCCTCTGATCCTCTGCAAATTTGATTTTGGTAATGAGGGAGTTATTGAGTTCTCGGAACCCTATCATCTTACCGACGATATCCGTGCGGACTTCGACTTCATTTACCGGTACTTTGAAGGTTGTATTGGGCTGGTGCCCGAGAATAGCTTTGAATATGACCCTAAGGTGCTGGATCTGCTGCCGAAGGAGTAGACGAAAACTTGCTACGCTCGTTTTTTTACAGATGTACGTCGTGCTTAGTAGATTGATAGGCTGCCTGGTGTGGCAGCCTATCAATCTACAAGACTATAAGGTCGTGCAGCGACCGTCTACGAAGAAAAGGAGCGCAGCAAATTTTCGTTTATTCCTCCAGAAAGCGTGCTTCATTCACCAGCATATAATTCCCCCGGCTATTGAAAAGGGTACTCTCAGGAAAAGCTTCCCTAAAGGGACCTTCATAATACTCCAGGGCCATTCGGGCATGTTCCTTCGTGTCGGCCAACCGGTTAAAGGCAATGGCTCCACCGGGTGCTAAACTAGATTTTAATAGTTTCAGAAAGTCATCGCCATTAAGGTGTTCGGGGACGGTGGCATCCTGAAAGACATCTACGCAAATTAAGTCATACTGACGGGGATCTAGCTGAAGGAATGCGTAGGCATCGGCCTGACGAACCTCGACCGGAGAGCGTAGGGCCGGAAGGCTGTATTCCGAAGCAAGTTCGATGATGACGGGGTCAATCTCTACTGCGACGTATTCGTAGTCCAGCGCCAGATAATCTTCCAGTAATTCAGGGATGCTGCCCAGGCCCAGGCCAAGCACCAGTACGCTGGCATTTTCGGGTAAGAGCTCAAAATTGAACCGTTCGAATAGCTTACGAAAATTCAGGTAATAATCCCCAAAGCTGTAGATGGCTTCTTCGGCGACGAGTTGTAGCCTTCCGTGGACAAGGCTTACTTGCAGAAACGCATTGTAATCCGACGTAGCGGTCTCCAACACCTGTTCGGTGAGATAGCTAAGCCAGACTTTGTATTTAGGATAGGGAGACTTCACAGAGCGCGAAGATAGTAGGATTAGCGGCTTTATCGCTACAATTTAAAGCATTGGGAAGGCGTGCTTTGGCGCAAAAACGTGCCTTTGGGATGACGTGACGATAAGTGCATAAGCAGGCGCGGCCGCAGGTGCAAAGTGAGAGGATAGAACGAGCAAGGTTAGGCCTATCGGGTAAAACGATAAAAGATTTTAACTTTCGTGGTAAATACTCACCATTTGTACAACCTTCCTGCCGATGCGTTTCTTGTTTCTCTTTACACTCTTTTGCTTATTTGCCTGTTCCCCTTCGGTTATCGCTACTGAAAAAGATGGTTTCGTGATGGTGGAAGCAGAATCTTATCTTACGGCTTTAGTCGATTTTAAGGTAGCAGGGAAACAATATGTCGAATGCCTGGAGGTTAATTTTTCTGGAAAAATTTGCATATTACTGACTAGTAGTCGACGAAGTTTGAAATTGAGTGCAAGCTGCTGATGATTTTTTGTGGCTGGTTAGGCGGTAAAACGCTTGCATAGCCGTAGCTACGAAAGCGTTTTGCCAACGACACCAGGCGCGAAAAAGCATCGCAGATTGTGCCAAGTTTAAACTTTGCCGACCATTAGAACTACCAACCATAAAAGAAAAGAGAATGGAAATTAATGATATTATTGACCGCCTTGAGGTGGGAAACAGTCGGTTTGTTGCCGACAAATTAGATGGTAAGTTGCAGGATTCAAGCCGGAGAAGCTCCCTCACCGGTGGGCAAGATCCCTACGCCATCATACTGAGTTGTGCCGACAGTCGGGTAGTACCCGAACTGGCTTTCGATACGGGGCTGGGCGAATTGTTTGTTGTCAGAGTAGCTGGTAACATTGCGAATACCTCTTCCATCGCCAGCATCGAGTACGCAGTGGCACACATTGGTTCTAAGGTAATCGTTGTACTGGGACACCAAAGCTGTGGTGCAGTAACTGCCGCCGTTGCCGGCGGCGACAACGGGCACAACCTGAACCACTTGCTTGCGCACGTAACGCCGGCCATTGCGGCAGCTGACGCTGGTGCCAACGTAAACGACGTGGTAAAGGTGAATGCTGAACTGACCGCCAAAGAACTGGCCAGCCGTTCTTCTATCATCGCCGGCGCAATAGCGAAGGGTGACCTCAAGATTGTCCCCGCTTACTACAACCTGGATTCTGGTAAGATCGACTTCCTTTAGGAGACCTCCATCAGACCATCGCCTCCGAGGCTAAAATTGAATGCCCACCTGCTTTACCGAGCAGGTGGGTGTTTGATTTTTGGATAGGTCGCATTACAGGTTGGCAACAATATCCTCCGCCCAGGCTTTTTCTGCCTTCAGTTGGTTCCGCAGCGCATGTTTGATGATCCATTTTCGCGCTTTCCCCAGAGCGGGCAGCCAGCCGTTGATCAACTCCCGACCAAGGTCTTCATTGTCTTTCAGGATGTCGTTGAGGCAATTAGCTACCGACTTTTGTACGAACTTTTTGGGATCGTCCTGTAGGGTACTCAGGATGGGGAACAGCGGCGCAGGGTCATCGATGAATTGCTGTAGCTTCGGTGCCCAGGGCAGCTTGGGTCGACCACCTTCACTGGCCAGCCGACGCAGGTGGAAACTGTCGGCTTTGGCCCACTCCATCATTTGCCGAATCATTTTTTTCGGGTACCGCTCCAGGTAAGGCCGGATGGTGTACTCCGCAGTGTTGCGTTGGGTGACCGCTGCCATGCCAGCCACTGAGAGGTCAAAATGATCCAAGCCATACTTCTCGATAAACTTGGCTACGGGCATCACCCAGTAAAATTCGGTAAACATGCCCGTGTCGTTGGGGTTAGACGGGCCGAGGGTTTGCATTAGGATTGCCAACTGCTTGGGATAGTTTCCCGGCAGGTTATCCTCCAGGCCGTCGGCGATGAGTTCTACGCGGTCTTTTAACTCCAGCGCATCTGCGTTTTCTTTGACCACCTCAACGAATTTGGCGGTGTCGAATTTTGGATAGACCGGTGTAATCTTCTCGGCAAGCAGAGTTGCTAAATCTGCGTCGAACCATAGTTTTAGTTGTTTGTAGGCCATGGGAGAGAAGATAATACGATGGGGTAATTCCGCTAAGTTTTAAAAAACGATAAGTGTAATGAAAACGTTATCTTTAGACTATGGGCAATGATCTACCTCCATACACGGCTTACGAAATGCTTACTTCACTGGGTCCACTGACTTCGGAAGAGCCCGTCAGTTTGGAAGCGTTTACCAAGTTCTGCGAGAAGTTTCCCGATTTAATCGCCGAGCGGGAAGCTTCGGGTAAAGTTATTGTTATGTCGCCAGTGAAATCAGGTTCAGGAGAAAACGAAGGGCACTTGTCTGGCTATGTTTATGCCTGGAACTTGATGAATAAGAAGCCAGGTAAAGTATATAGCCCATCAACCGGCTTTCTCCTAGAAGGTGAAGAAGTAAGGTGTGGTGATGCAGTATGGATTTCTAACGAACGGTTAGCTCAATTCGTTACAGACCCCAATCATAAAGATAAATGGGTAGATGCGATTCCTGAGTTTGTGGTGGAACTAAGATCAAAATCTGATAGCCTAAAAAAACTCAAGCGAAAGATGAGTAAGACCTGGATGGCCAATGGTGTTTTGCTCGGTTGGCTTGTTGATCCGAAGAAAGAAGTAGTATACATCTACCGTCAAGGGCAGGATGAACCGGAGGAAGTTCGCGATTTTGCCATCTCCATACTTAGCGGAGAGGAGGTTTTACCTGGATTTGAATTTCCATTAGTAGAGCTCAATCTCTAATAATATCAGCTAACATCTCCCCCTGCTCTCCCGCTAATTCAGGTAAACGCCCAAGCTTAACCCACCGATAAAGAAACACCAAGCCCTGGTCTGCTTCTCCTGCGGTAACGGTATGTACAAACGTTGTTTCACATGGCTCGTCGTAGGTCAGTTGAAAGAAATACCGATGGTGGA
>JBGCFZ010000189.1:0-5106 GCA_045110355.1 Lewinella sp.
CTGGGAAAAAATGCCGCAGATTGTGCCAATTTTAAACTTGACACAACATTAGCACTAAACAAAACCAGCCAACTTAACCATCTCAAGAGCCCACTTTTTACTGTTCTTGGTATCCTTACCAGGCCCTTTTGGAGGAAAAACCTGCAGGGTGTACCCCTCGAATTTAACTTCAAGGATACGCTTGGAAGGATTCCAGATCGCAGCCTTTCCTAGGTTCGGAACCCATTCCGCAGATTTACTAATGCCCTTTTTCACCGACCAATTGTCCTTCCATTCTTCTTCAACACCAGTTACTTCCCGAACCAAGGCCAGGCTCCCAGTAGTGTAATCAGGTTGATCTGCATCATCGTTAAAGATGATGGTGTAAACACATTTCTTCTCGACGGGAACTGGGCGGTAGTCGACCTTCTCCACCGGGATGCTCATCATCGAAGCCACAATGGCTTTGGAGATGTACTGGCAAGGTTGGGTGAATTCGGCAAGGCTGATTTTGTTGCCGGTAAAGTACTTGTTTTCGAAGCTATCAGCATCTTCAAAAGTTGCGCCGATGGCGCTTTCTTTGTCTCCGTGGCTACAGGAGACGAACGACAGGCTGAAGATGAAAAGTAGTGTGTAAGAGAACAACTTCATTATGAGGTATTTTTTCACTCTATGCAGTGTCCTCCTTCTTTGTTACAGTATGGTGCAAGTTTTTTATGCCTTTTCGAAAGCGCTCCCGCCTACCACCTTCCTCACATAAACCTCCCAGCTCCCTCCGGCTTCAGGGCAAAGAGTTGTGTAAAAACAGGCTATCGTAAAATAAATGAACTGTTGTACTTACTCCCGGTCATTACTCAATCAGGGTCGTCACTTCACTATTACAACGACGAGAGAACTGTACGAAATATTGTTTGCTTGAGCTAAATCATATTTGTGAAGGATTTAATTAGCCTCTGACCTCCTTCCTTCTTGTTATCTCCTTCTCAACTGACGACACCCTATTCATAATCAGGCCACATCCTTAAAACAATAACATTTCAGGATTATTAATTTGTGAATCAATAAAAAATATCTATTTTACACGTAAATAAAAGCCATCTTACTTAAAGATAAGTTTCAACCCTTAATCAAATACTACTATGCTCAGGACCTACCACTTCTTGCTTCTTGCTTGTTAATAGCTGTACAAAAGAATTTGACATATCTCCACTGAAAATTAATCATCACTCGATACATACTTCAGAGCATACATTTAAAAACTTATCTTCCTTTGATTCTCTGCTTTTAGAGAATGGTCATCAGTCATCGAATTTTGAATTCGGAAATACTGTAAATAACGTTATTTCGAACGGGGCGAGGCCTGTATATTCTTGCTTCACTATAAATAATGCTAATTACAAAGACGAAAATGTCTCAAGGAGTAAATCCTTGGAAGACGAATTTTACATCGTAATTCCACTCGAAACAAATGGAGATTTCAGTCACGCCTCTATAGTCTTCATGAACGCAGACACCATATTCGATACAGGATTAGTTGATTTTACCGACGATTTATATCGGCCGATGAAAATGTATTTTGATTTTCAACACTCGACCCTGATCGAACCAGTTGTCCCCACCTCTAACCATCAGTTACTTGTATCTTCTTCCGAATCGCTAAATAGCTTTAACAAAGCATGTAGAATAATAGTTATTGAGCATTGGTTTTACCAAACTGTTTCAAATCACACTATCGGGATTACCCTAGGACCAACCGCAACCTTAATTAGCATGGAGTCAGAATTATTTTGTGATAATGCTGGTGTTTATGTTCCTTCAAACGTCGTTTACGATAGCGGAGGTACTGGTGTGACTCCTCCTGCCGCCACTCCTCTTCTTCCAACAAACACTCCATTACCAGTTGATCCGCTTCGGCCAGGATGGTTAAAGTGTAGTTCATGGGATTTCACCACGATGCCAAGGTCGAACGGGCTCTCTGCATTTACTGTTTTGGATAATGCTTATGTCCAATTGTATACTGCAATAGCCTCTCCTAACGGCGGTGCTGCGATTAACAGTGTGCGAACTTTTGATTACCATGTCTCTCTTGACATTCCAATTGGCCCAAACGTCGATCCTAACGGCATCGACTTTGTCAGATGTGTAAATAATGCAATTAATGTTGCCGAGCAAGGGATCGTCACCGAATTTGCTAATGTCACCTCCTATTACACCGTGCCTGAAAGCACTGTTTACTTTTCTCTAAATAGAAACATTAACATCACGCTTGGAGCTTTGAATTGTGGAGGAGTTGAATCAAATGGGCTACCAGTTCCTCCTAATTTTGTTGAGGTTCAGGGAGGAGCTTGGCAAAACCCTAATCCATCAGTTATTTCCGGTGCAAACTACGGAAGTTATGCTGGATACATTCTTAGCTGCTTGTGGTAACCAATGCAACTTTATATAGTATTCAACTATGAATTTCCAACCACTATTGGGGCTAGGCCTCTTAAGCCTTCTCTGTTTTTTTTCAGCAGGGCAAAAAAGTAGCGAAGTGATCAATTTTCAAAAAATTGCCTGCTCTAAGGATGAGTCGATTAAATTAGTTGTTTATCCCAAAACTGGTCATTTTGAAGCAACGGGAAAAGCCCATCAAGTCTTAGGTTTATTCCTGAATAACGATTATTTCGTAGAAAAGACTGTAGATTATGTCCGAGTCTTCGAAGGCGAATTCTCAGATACCTGTTTAAATCTTCAGGCTAGTCTAAGCGTTCCGATTTCGTCGGAAGTAGTTTTAGCCGAATTTGCCTTGAGCGTAGATTGCCGGTTCGATTCGATTACAAAGCAGATTCCCACGCAATTGTTCGTCCATCACTCAATCATTGAAAGAAGGAAAAGACTAACGCACATAAAATACGCTCTGAACGTAGCGTATTTGGACTATAATAGCATGTGTTCAATTTTCGTTACCGGCCTCGCTGAAAGTCCTAAAATGTGGGAAAAATTCATTGCTTTTCAAGAGCTATCCGTCCCTAGTACAGAGGATATTGAAGAATTAACGAGTGAATTTCATAAAAACGGATTTTCCCTTGAAAAGAAAGATTTCCTAATCAAGGACATATACCTTCAAGAACCTGCATAAATGTAAAAATCAACCCGCATCAAAAGAACTCCCATCCACCACCTCCATCACGTAGACCTCCCAGCCTCGCCTTTCCGGCTTTAAGGCACGGAACTGTGTGCCAGACGCAGTGGTAAAGTAAATGAACTGCTGCACCGGCTCCCCCACCCGACCGATAAACCGCTTGCCACGCTGCTCATCCCGGGGGTAGTATCGTTCATCACCGTTGTCGAAGCGGAGTGGGTGGGCGTCGTCTTTAAACCCCAGCGCCTCCACCTCAGCATCATCCAAACGCCGCTCCTCGAAGTAGGCCCAGCGTTCCCGCTCGTTCTGGGCGTAGAAATGTGTCCGCTCTCCACCACCTACCGGCACCGCCTCTAACTGACGACCGATACTGATGTGCTTATCCTCCCAGTCAAGCTGCGCAGAGCGACCAAGACGAAAAGTACTATTCAGATATGTAAAGGCATCTCCCTCACTGGCGTGGTAAAGCGGATAAACAAAATCGTGGGTAGGTTCGGGGAGCGGGCGAGCGCCCGTCAAATCTGCCCGACCAAAGAACCCATCATCCTTCCTCGAAGCATCCGAACCACCAGCGGCGGTGCCGCTGCCAGAAGAAGGTCCGCCAGCAGCAGCCGATCTACCGTTGGCTTCCTGAAGCATTTTCTCCTCGGCCAATTCCATCTGCTTCACGATGCTGCCCGGCAGCCATTTCTTGAGCTTCTTCATCTGCTCCAGCTGCGCCTTCATCTGTTCCAGGTCCAGGTTTTCCAGTCCACCGTGCTGGCCCAGATCCAGGCTGGCATCATTCTTGATGTCCAGGTAAGTCTCGATGGTACGCTCCAGGTCCAGTAACAACTGCTTATCCAACTCCGTCTTTATCAAGGCCACTTCTACGCCAGTATCCAACTTGGCCTTCAGGTTATAAGTCGGTTGATCGTTGACCTTAACCGTGCCCCTACTAACAAATAATTGCACCAGCGATCCCGCCGGAATGTGCTTATTCTTAGCAAAAGGCCAAGGAATCGGACCGTTATCAATCAGCAATTTTTGCCGGTCAATCGTAATCTTCGTGCGGTTCGTAAAACGCGTAATCGCATACCAGGTAATAAAAATACCCGCCAATAGATGAAGGCTAATGAACAACCCCGCTCCAGAAAACAGGAAGACGATGATGAACAGGTCCCATATAACCGAGAAGATGGCCAGGAACCACATCCCGGGTGTTTTCCAGGAATAGCTGATTGACAAATTGCCGGATTCGCGTTCAATCTTGAGCTTATTGGCCATAAGGGTGTATTTTCAGGTGCCGAATTTAGCACTTAAAACCTACTTTCAATACATCAAGCAGTTTTCAGCTCCACTAACCGCCCTCGTAATAGCGATGGGTTGCACCTTCTTAGACACTAGGGTCAGGCCACCGCTGCTGTACCGCCTCAATGTCCCTTAATACTTCTTTAGACAGGCTAAGTTCCACGCTCTCCAGGTTCGTCTTCAGTTGATCCAGGCTGGTAGCACCGATGATGTTACTGTGGTTGAAGTCCCGGTCATTGACGAAGGCCAGGGCCATCTGGGTCATGTTCAACCCATGCTTGTGTGCCACCTCAGCATAGGCCTCCGTGGCCGCGAGGGCATTATCGTTGGTGTAGCGGGTGTACTGTGGAAAGAGATTCAACCGGGCCTCCGGGCGGGCAGATCCGTTAAGGTATTTACCCGTTAATCGGCCCATACCAAGGGGCGAGTAAGGGAACCCGGCAATATTCTCGCGCAGGCAAACCTCGGCCAGCCCAACTTCAAAGCCACGGCTCAACAGATTATAGGGGTTCTGGATACTTACCGGACGCGGCAGGCCGTGTACGTCGGCCAGGTGCAGCACTCGCATCACGCCCCAGGGCGTTTCGTTGCTCAGCCCCCAGTGCTTGATGGTACCACTTTGGATCAGTGCATCCATTTTAGTCAGGATTTCCAGGATATTGTCTTCCCATGGGTCGTCTTTAATCGTATGCAAGCCACGCTTCCCGAAGAAA
>JBGCFZ010000190.1:0-4225 GCA_045110355.1 Lewinella sp.
AATGCTGGTGAATTTTGCCTGCGGGCAAGGCGCTTGAACCGGAGTTTAGCCGTAGCTAAATGAGGATTCAAGCAACGCAGCCAGCGGGTAAAAGACGCCGCAGTTAATGTGACAAGATCGGCTTGACAGAGCACTAGTGCTTTTTTGACTCAAAACGCGCCAGTGTTTTTAAGAGCCCTCCCCCGTGGGACCGCCGCAGGCAGCCGCGAAGCGCACGGTTGGGAGGGGGTTAAAAAACCAACGAAAACCCCACCCCAGCAGCCCCGTTTCCATACAACGGTGTCACCATAGCCTTGGTCTTATGCTTCTTCTGCCACCAGCGGTGGAACTCCGGAATCATGATCCCGCTGAAGGCACCTACCCCCAAGCCAACGGCAGAATCCGTAGGGAAGTGGTTAAGGGATCTCACCCGCAGAAAGCCAGTGAGGATGCCAGGTACAGCTGCCGCGCCATAAATCAGGGCTTTTTGTCCACCGGACAAGTCCGGGTTATAGTCAGTGATGATTTTGGCACAGAAGAAAAAACCAGTTGAAGCCGTACTGGTATGACCACTGAAGCTGCTATTCTGTGTATTCCCACTGGTACGGCGGCCGAATTCGACCTCTTCATAATAGGCTCTAGGCCTTAGGCGATCAATCCCTGATGGACCAAAAGGTGCGTAACCATACAAGAAACTTTGCATCATTTGGGCTTCGAGGTACATCATCGTGATGTCCTGCCAATCATTGCGGTATTTTTTCCAAATGAAGAGGGTAAAAGGAGCGACCTGCCCGCCAACAAACAAGGCATCGGAGAGCTTTGCCGCACTTTCAGCTTTATCAAAGTTCTGGCGTAATCCCCACCGATCTATCCCCGGCACGTCATCGGGATCCAACATATCCAGGTCCATTTGCGTAAGAGAAGGCTTATCCTGAAAATCCTTGAGTTTCTCCTGCCCAAAGTAGAACCCAGCAGCAATTATCGGGAGGCTGATCAGCGGCTTGACGCGGTATATCTTCTCAGGGGCTTCCAGCGTATCGCTAGTTTGGGCGCGGACGCAGGTGCAACTGAGAAGGACAAGGAGCAGGGGGAGTAACGTTGTTTTCATCTGGCGAAGTCGTTGTGCTGGTGAGAACTGGGTTAAATAAGAACAAGTTCGATCAAAAATGCAAGGTAAAACTGCCGCCGACGGCTCCGCCGCCGTAAAGCGGCGCCACCATTGCCCTGGTCCGGTGGCGCTTCGCCCACCACCGATGGAATTCGGGCACCATGATGCCACTGATGGCACCAACGCCCAAACCAATCGCTGTATCCGTTGGGTAATGCTTTACGGCCCTGACCCGTAGGTAGGCAGTGGCCAGGCCAGGAACCGTAGCCGCCGAGTAAAGCAAAACTCTCTGCCCTCCGGAAAGATCCGGGTTATAATCGTCGATCATCTTGGCCAGGAAATAAAACCCCGTGGAGGCCGTGCTGACGTGCCCACTGAAGGTACTGCTCCGCTGTTGACCATTCGTCCGGGATTCAAATTCCGCTTCTTCGTAGTACACCCTGGGGCGGTAGCGGTCAATACTCGTTGGGCCGAAGGGGGCGTAGCCGTAAAACAAGCCCTGCGTGGCTTGTGCTTCGAGATACATCAAACCAATATTGATCCAATCTTTTCGGTATTTCTTCCAGCCAAAAAGCGCCAGTGGAGCCAATTGCCCGGCGCCAAAAAGGTAGTCGGAAATAATGGCCGCCTGCTTGTGCTTACTAAAATCCTGCCGCAGCGCGATCCGGTCGATGCCCACCACATCGTCAGGGTTTAACACATCCAATTCTGCCTGCGTAATCACTGGTTTATCCTGCAGGCTACGCAGCCGAACGGCGCTGGCGTAGGAGCCAATAACGACAAGTGGCGCACTCACCCAGCGGTTGACACGGTGAATTTCATACCCTTCCTCACCAAAGGATGGAGGAATGGTATCAACATACTGGGCGTGGAGTTGAAGTGATCCGGTCAACACCAGAAGCACAACTAGTAAATATGCTTTCATGTGGGGGCAATTAATATTACCTCCCTAAAACCTTCCGAGAATTGCCAAGGTTCGTTCCTACAACTTAAAGATTCGTTCCATCTCCACCCACTTCTCTCCTTTGGGGGCAAAGGGAAGGCGTTGCTGAAAGGTATCCATCAGCGTTTCCCATTCCTGCACTTTGGGGTTACTGGCATCGGCGGCAGCTTTCGCTGCCCCATCATAATCATCGGTCGTTGTCATGATCATAAACAACCTGTTTCCGGCAAGGAATATCTCCATATCGGTAATGCCCGAAGAGGTAATGCTCTTCGTTATTTCGGGCCAGGCATTGCCAGCGGCATGGTAAGCTTTGTACTTTTCGATAAGCGCCGGATCGTCTTTCAGATCACAGGCAAAAAAACGACGGTTAGACATGGTTACTCAGGTAATGGATTATCAGATGGTGCTACCTTATATCCTGCTACGGACAACCCGTAGATGGCTACAATAACAAAACAAACGAAGGGAAGAATGAAGGAGAAGTTTACTTCAGGTACCCCCATGATGAGGGTATCAGTATAGCCACCGCCGCCGATATCCAGTATCTTACCTTGCATCACCGGCATCAGCGCACCGCCAACGATGGCCATAACCAGAAAGGCTGCGCCGAACTTAGCATCTTCTCCCTGCCCTTCCAGCGCAATACCATAGATCGTAGGAAACATAATGGACATAAATAAGGATACGCCCACCAGGCAGTAAAGCCCGGTTATGCCCTGAATGAATATGGTACAAAGCGTCAGTGCACCCGCCCCTACGGCAAATAGGAACAAGAGCCTGCCGCCGGTGAAGTAACGAAGCAAGAAGGTACCGATCCAGCGACCAACAAGGAAGATGATCAACGCAGCAACGGCATAATACACTGCATCTGCGTTGGCAATACCGATGGATTCGGCGAGCTGGTACACATAGGTCCAACACATGATTTGCGCGCCAACGTAGAAGGCCTGAGCAATAACGCCGCCAACAAAACGAAACTGCGACCAAAGCCGGCCTAATGCTGCTCCGATGCCAAGACCATCGTCATGCTCCTCCTTTTCCGGCATCTTGGTAACGAGAAACAGGATCAGCATCCCGATCACGGCGATGCCCAAGACGACGTATGGATTACGGATAGTAGCCAGGTCTTCCGTCCGGATACCTGCTTTCTCAGTGGCATCCAATGCAGCGTAGGCCTGTGCGCCCAGGTCACCGGCAGTTTGCCCAAGACGTTCTCCTGTGGGCAGCGCGTCGTAGGCTGAACGGCCCAGCTCCTCTACCCTGAGTTTTGCCAGAATGAACTGCTGGGCTACCAGCAGGCCACCTAGGGCACCAATTGGGTTAAAGGCTTGGGCCAGGTTGAGTCGCTGGGTAGCCGTTTCCTCCGAACCAAGCGTCATCACGTACGGGCTGGCCGTAGTTTCGAGGAAAGCCAGGCCACAGGTAATGATGAAATAGGAAAGCAGGAAGAAGCCAAAACTTTCCGCGCTGGCAGCAGGAAAAAAGAGCAAGGCCCCGACCGCATAAAGGGCCAAACCAATGATGATGGCTTTTTTATAAGAATATTTTTTCGCGAAGATGGCTGCCGGCAGGGCCATACAGAAATAACCAATGTAAAAAGCAAACTGAACGTAGGAGGCCTTCGTGTTGTCCAACTCCAACACCTTTTTAAAGGCCGACACCATTGGGTTGGTAATGTCATTGGCAAAGCCCCACAAGGCAAACAACGAGGTGACAATGATGAAGGGAAAGAGGTATTGATTGGGAACTAAAGCTTTTGAGTTTTCCATGAATGGGTATGTCTTGTAGTGCGTGATCAAATTTAAGAAGGAGCCTTAGCGCTAAAACGCGTAGCGTTTTCAAAAGCCCCTCTCCCGTGGGTAGGGGTTGAGGGGTTAGGGAGGGGGTTAAGTCTGCGTCAATAAAGACCGGTCCAAATGAACGTACCCACCATCGCAAAAGACGTGTTGTCCGGTAGTGTGGGAGGCGCAGTCGGAAACGAGGAACAAGGCGGTATTGGCAATTTCCTCCGGCGTGGTCATCCGGTTTTCGAGCGGAATCTTCTCCACAATACCTTTCAGCTTTTCTGCCCCGTTGGGCAAGGAGTTGATCCACGTATCGTAGGCGGGGGTCCAGCTTTCGGCAATGATGATGGCGTTGGAGCGCCCCCCCCATTTAACGAAGTCGACGGCCCATTCCCGGGTAAGGGCTAG
>JBGCFZ010000191.1:0-10268 GCA_045110355.1 Lewinella sp.
CTACCGACCATGCCGCCCAGAAAACTGAAAGGGATCTTCAGTACTTTATAACCGATGAGTAGTGTAGCTAAGGTAGAAACGATGGCAATAAAGCCACCAGCCAGGAAAACCTGATAGCCCAATTCGGTTTGCAGGGTCTGGTAAAAGGTTTGTCCGGAGCGGATGCCGATGCCCGCAAGCAGGAAGATGAGGCCGACCTGCCGCAGGGTGAGGTTTGCTCCGTAGGGCAGCGTCCAAACTATGGGGCCGGTGCGGCGAAGCTGACCAAGAACCAGTGCAACGATGAGCGGCCCGCCGGCGAAGCCAAGGCTGAAACTGTAGCCGCCAGGCAGGGTGATGTTGACCATCCCCAGCAGTAGCCCCAGAGCGATGCCGAGGCCGAAGGACAGCAAGTTGACGCGAGAGAGTGCCTCGTAACTGTTGCCAAAAACTTTGAATATTTCCGGTAGGTCATCCCGATGGGCCACCATCAAAATCCGATCTCCCAGTTCGAGGACGGTATCTCCCGTGGCCAGCAGGTCCATGTCCCCGCGTTGTACGCGGGTGATGAGCAGGTTGAACCGTTCCTGCAGGTTAAGGCTGGCGATGGTTTTGCCCGCAACGTCGTCGTTGGAGATGAACAATCGGCGAACATCGAAGATGGTACGGTCGTAGCTTAATTGGTCTTCGGCAATAGGGCCAATGAAGGCGGCTGTTTGAAGAATATGCTCCTCTGTACCAACTAAAACCAATAAATCTCCTCGTTGCGGGACGGTGTCCCAGGTACTCAGGGTTGTTGTTCCTTCGTGCTGGATGCGGCCAAAAACGACGTTGATGTCATGGTCGCGGCGAAAGACACGAAGGCTTTTACCAATTACTTCCGGGTATTCGACGGTAAAAGTTCGGCTGGTCAGCTCTTCCCCCATGGGGTAGTCCCGGTGCAAAGCCGCGGCTTCGGCCTGGTAATCAATCTTCAGGATTTTTTGCAAGAGGAACAAGGCCAACATTACACCAAGTACCCCCATGGGATAGGCTAAGGAATAGCCGACTACTGCTTGCTCACTTGCTCCGGCTACTGCACCTGCGTCCGCGCCCTTCTGAATGGCGTCCAACAAGCCCGCCAAAGCTGGTGTATTGGTGGATGCGCCGGCGTACAAGCCTCCCGTCAGTGCGGCATCGAAAGAAAGCCATTTCCCTATACCAATAGCCATTAATGCCGACAATAAAACGGTGAAGGTGGCAAAGTAGACATCTTTGAAGCCGTGGCGGCGGAAGCTGGCAAAAAATGCGGGAGCGGAACTGAGGCCGACGGTGTAGACAAAAATTGCCAGCCCGAGAAATATGATGAACTCTGGCACGGAGAGTTCAGGGCTAAGCGCCCCGAAGCCCAGGCCGACAAAAAGCACCGCAGCCACCCCCAACTTGAAGCCCCGGACGCGTATCTCTCCGATGCCGTAGCCGATGGCGATAACGGTAAATAGCAGGAGGAGGGGGGATTGGGCTAGAGTAGAGAGCAAGAGGAGAGAGAATTAAGTAGAAATTAAGGAATTTTAATAGATGATCAGATATCAGGTTCGACGTCACATTCCTTTAATAGGTTGCTCATCATTTTCCTTTCATTGTCGAGGGAAAATACTTCTAAGTACCGTTGTCTGTTTTGTTTAGCGACGCTGTCTGATAAAGGAGCGAGGTCACTTAGCTTATTCAGGTCCGTCTCGACACAAAAGAGTATAAACCCCTTTTCCCGTAACCATGCCAGCATGGTGTTGTCTCGACGCAAAAAGACCTTGCCCCCAATGGCCAATAAATAAAACACATTCGCTCCAGCCTCCTGCCGCCTATTTCCAAAAATAGCTGCAGCAAAAGAATTAAGCCTAGCGTAGTATTCTGTTTGCGGAAGATATTTGGTCAGCGGAAAATAATTTTGTGCCCAAAGTGCTTGCCCTGAAGCTATAGTTCGCTCTCTAACTGTTGCATCACCATAGCTCAATGGTGTGGTTATTGAAAGTGTTTTCCGAGGATCAATATCGGCTAATTTTTCAAGTACCCAAAGGTGGTTTCCCGATATGCTTGCCGAGTGGTTCACCATGATGTTCCCAATGGTTTTTGGTTTTAGGGCACTGGGGTTTTTCACGAGTAAGTCGTAATAAAGAAAATCCAGGTGTTGACAATTCGTATTAAAGTGTTTTTTAAGTAGTTGATAATCATAGTGATTCCAGAAGCAGAAAAAGTCAACATCATTTATCCCACGGGTAATTGCTTTACGCCTGCCGACTCCTCGGGCGACAAGTGAAAGCAACTCTCCTTTCCAGTAAGCAAAACGTCTTTCCCAATCGGTGCGTGGTTGATCATACAATTCATACACCCCCCAATTACTTAAGGGTATATATAGTTCAGCACCTAAGAAAATCCAGAAGACCCTTGCTTCGGTTTGTGCTTTAATCCTGGTAGTCAGCTCTGCCTTCCGCTTGGTAAGAGAATGGATGAAGACCGTCTTGAATTGGCCTTCCTTGATTCTGCTTACAAGTTTTTTTTCGATTTGGGCCGTTTCCAAGAGACCTGGCCATGCTTCAAGGACAGCAGGAACCTGCTTTTGAAGAGCATCGCTTACAGCACCAGGGAATATATAAACAGACTGGCCGGGGCAGTAGCGCTCGAATAAGGTTATGGCTGTTTTGGCGAAATTCCCTTTATGAAGAATGTGAAGAAGCATACCGCTGGGTTTTAAAGTGGAGCGCCAGAGCTCAGGTTTTTTTTCGGGCCGGAACGCCTACAACGGTGGTAAAAGGAGGTACATTTTTGGTAACAACGGCTCCGGCACCAACGATTGCTCCCTCGCCAATGGATATTTTGGGCAGTACTGTTGCATGACTACCAATGTAGACTTTATTGGCGAGGGAGGCTCCCCCTAATATGGTGACGCCTGGCGCAAGTTCACAATCATCTCCGATGGAAGCATCATGATGGATGCTTACCCTTCGATTAAGCAATGTTCGTTCACCGATGGCCACGCTGCTACTGATAATTACGCCGGCCATAAGGTCGGCAGTAGGTGCCAGGGAGTTATCAAAACGCCCAATTTGAACGGATTGATCTCGAATGCCTAGATGGCTCAGCCCATGGGAAGTGGCAAGTTTAGCCAGCAGACGTCGGGTATTGATGGTACCCGTTCCTAGGTAAAACCACTTTAAGCCTTGCTGGCCTTTTAAGGTGTTAATGACGCTAAATACATCGTACAGCTTCCTTTCGGAGTTCGCTCCGGTGGTATTATCAAAAAACAAGATATCGTGATGCTTCCATTGCTGCAGCACGCAATCGAGTACCTCCTTAGCGTGCCCTCCTGCTCCCATGATGACTACTTTACCGTCCATACTTAACGGTTCTGATTACCAACCTGGAGACGAGATCAATTTCTTCTGCTGAGATTGTTTCATAAATCGGCAAGCAGAGCACCCGTTCGGCGATATCTTCTGCGACGGGCATACTCACAGCATCGACGTAATTGAGCGATGAGAGTACTGGGTAGAAGTAACGCCGAGCGAAGATTTCATTTTCTTTCAGCCGCCTGAACACAAGTTCAGTCATTTCCTGAGTAGGGAAGACAACGGGATAGTAGCAATAATTATAGGTAGCTTTTTCCGCTATCTTCGGCTTTTGAAGCTTAAGACTATGGAGGAGTGCATCATACCGAAGGTGATCAGCCTTTCGTTTGGCGAGTACCTGGTCAACCTTAGGCAAGTTAGCAAGGCCCATGGCGGCGTGAAACTCAGAGTTCTTCCCATTTATTCCGACGCCGGCAAAGACATCTGGGCCATCATGTCCAAAGTTACGCATAGAAGCCAAGCGAGATAGCGTTTCGGCATCCTGCGTAAACACAGCTCCCCCTTCTACCGTTTGGAATAATTTGGTGGCATGGAAGCTGGTGGTACTGATATCGCCATAGTTGAATACTGACTTTCCATCATATAAGGTTCCAAAACAATGAGCCGCATCATAAATAACTTTGAGGTTGTGCTTAGTTGCGATTGCAGCAATTGCTTCTACATCACAGGGATTACCGTAAACATGTGTTGCCAAAATTGCAGTGGTGTCTTTGGTGATGGCCTGCTCAATTAGGCGAGGGTCGAGGTTAAAAGTTTCTCGATCAATATCAACAAACTGCGGGCGGCAATTTTCCCAGACGATGCTACTTGTAGTTGCCACGTAAGAAAAGGGAGTGGTAATGATGCCCCCTTTCAACCCTAAAGCCTTGATAGCGAGCTGGATCGCAATAGTCCCATTAGAGAGGTACAGGAAATGAGGCACGTCAAGATAGTCTTTCAGTTTCAACTCCAGTTCATTCACGAGAGGGCCGTTGTTTGTCAACCAATTTCGGCTCCATATTTCCTCTATGTACCGCTGATACAACCTGATATCTGGAAGCGTCGGTTTAGTGATTGGGATCATTGTGGTAAAACTTTTTATTACATTCCGCTATACGTCAAAAAAACCTGGTAAAGGATGGAAGTATTGAGTGATAGGATAGCACTTTGTCAATGCATCAAAGATAATGTCTACCGGGACGATCGCGAAAGAATATAAGGGTCTCGTGAAATGATTATTTGGTTTAACCGATACAGACCGAGGCTATTCAAATAGCTTCTTAAGCCCTCCGTCGAGAACCTTTTTCATGGGTGGCACCCCCTCCGTAAACCGGACATAAAGCCCAAAAGAACCTACGATAAATGCTCCTTTGAAGCCTACACTAAGGTAAGGATTCAGGCTATCAGTAGGTAACAAGTAGGCCAATACTCCTATGATAAACAAAGCACAAAAGGTATATAGCAGACTTAGCGAAAGTGGGTGCACCCCAAGTTTTGAGTAAATAAACAACGCTTTTAAGACGTTGAATAAGATTAGGGACAACATAGTAGCGGAAGCCGCGCCTTCAAGTCCCCAGCCCAAAACAGCAAAGAAATAATAATTTAGCACAACGTTGGCTAACGCCATAACTAGGAGAAAGATGATGTTCCAGCGAAAGTACTTTGAGGCACCAAGAATGACCGCATTAATGGAAGTAAGTTGATCAAAAAGTTGCCCAACCCCTAACAAGAGCGTTGCTACAAATCCGATGGCATATTGGTCCGTTCTACTAGTCAGTTCATAAACAAAAGGAAGGCAAACGGCCGTGCCTGTAAAAACCACTCCTCCAATGGCAAATAGTACCTGACTAGCCTGCTGGTACAGTAATTGAATGGTCTTAATATCATCAGCTTTTAAAGCTTCGGCTACGAGAGGCGAGCAAATGCTATTGATCGCTTTGTAGGGAATAGAGATCACCAAAGCCGCAAAGACAACAAAGGTGTAGATGGCAGTTGTCTTATCTCCTAGATAATAATTCACCATCAACGTATCTAATTGTACGGCAATAGTCCCACCTGCTGACCCCAGAATACTGAACCCCGCCAAGCTAAACATTTCCTTTACAGGAACACCTTTAAGATTAAGATTTCCCCACTTAAGGCCTAACGCCCCTAAGCGAAAGGTGTATAGAAACAACCCCGCCACAGCAAGCCATGAAACTGCTATTACTGCCGGTAGTGCATACTCTGGAACTACATAATCCGAAGCGACGGCAAGCACGATCAAAGCCAGACCAACCTTAAGGAACCAATTATTAAAGATGACCGGGATAGCGACCCGGCGCATGTTGATCAGGTGGGTAGTAATAACGACTGCCATACCAAAGGCACCTGCTAGCCAGGTTATTTCCCAATGGTAATTGTAAACTTTATCCAATAGAAAACCCTGCTCTTTCAGTAAGAAAAAGAGAGGTTCTGCGGCCAATAAATTAAATAGGGTAATCGCTAGCAATACAGCTATCACTACCGTTAAACCACGCGTCAACAACTGTATTTTGGCCTCTTCTGCAGGGTTCTCAGAGTATGGTAAGAACCTAATCATTACTGCATTTACACCTAGCAAGGTGAAGGGCAAAAGCATCTGGGCGTACTTAATGACGGTATCCAGCACCCCTTTAAGTTCAAGATCTAATGGATAAATATATAATTGGGACAATACGCCAAACCCTATACCCACGTAAGCGAGGATATTATTTTTTATTGTTTGTCTGGCGACGATGCCCATTGATTTCTGATTTGGCTGAGGGTGGTAAATGATTGAGATACTTCTTAAAAAACTGAAACCACTCGTTTTTCATTTCAGCCCTCTAATTTAAAGTAAGCCGTTCGTACTAACTAGTGGTCAACGAAGTTTAAACTTGGCACAATCTGCGACGCTTTTTCGCGCCTGGTGTCGTTGGCAAAACGCTTCCGTAGCTACGGCTATGCAAGCGTTTCGCCGCCTAACCAGCCACAAAAAACCATCAGCAGCTTGCACTCAATTTCAAACTTCGGCGACCACTAGGCCTTTCTGGCCACCACCCAATAACCTATGGTCTCCTTAGTTTGATTTCGGTCAAGCACATCAAGTAAAATGGCGCTTAATTGAGTAAGGTACCAAAAAGGGAAAAGGAGCAGCTTCACTAAGGATTTAAGCAACTGTGGCCCCTTTATAAACCTCAACGAAAAGTAGTTCAGTTTGAGTGCCATGGTTGAAAAAAAGCCACCACAGGGTACAATTTCAACTTCTTGAAAGCCTGCCTTTTGGAATAGATGTTTAAGTCCGTATGGGGTGTAGCGATAAAAATCATAGGGGGCTTCATGAATGTGCCATTGAAATGGCACTTGCATTACGAATGTACCATTGGGTCTTAACAACCGGTAAGCTTCTGATAGAAATACTGAAGGTTCTGATAAATGCTCCATTACAGAAATCGAGATTGCGGAGTCAGCCACACCATCAGCAACGGACAGTGGCTTGTTCAGATCTGCGATAATATCTGCTTTAGAGTTGTGTGCAGTATTCGACCAATCGATCCCGATGTATTCATCTACAAACTGTTCGATATAAGGCCGGTAAGGCTTTTCACCACAACCAAAATCATAAAGAGTCCCTTTCAGATGATTGGAGAGTCCATGGAATATTTTATGATTAATTCGATAAACTAGCCAGTTGTAGTGCTTACTATTAGGGTGCTTTACTTTGATCATATTCGTTTTTTACGAGAAAGGTTATACCATTGAATAAACGCATGTTCAGAAATCCATCACATAATCCGAACAGGTTTAGGGAACGTATTCCCCAATGCGATTCTTCATCAATGAAAGTTTACTCCCAATCACTACCATTGTAGACAACTATAATGTACGGGGAACCTACTTCCCGCATAGATTTCTCCATATAAGGCCGTATTTTATCAATAGGCAAGCTTCCAGCAATCGTCTTTACAAAGCTTTGCTTTCTCTTGCACGCAGAACTTTTACTTGTAAAAGTACTTCCGGTCATTATTGCTTTTTCAAACTATTATACAGATCAACTAAATTACCCGCCGTAGCTTCCCAGTTATAGGTGGAGAGAACACTTGTTTTTCCTTTCTCCCCCATCAGGGCCATTTGCTGCGGAGCAGCATACATTTCCTTTAATAACTCAGCAAGCGCGGCAGAATCTCCAGAAGGATATGCGTGACCTGTCTCCGAATCCTGAAGAATACGTTTGAGGGGTGCACAATCCGAAGTGATAATGGGCTTCCCCAGTAGCATATACTGAAACAGCTTATGAGGAATAGTATTGTCGGTATGTTCTGTTTTCACGTGGGGAATTAGGCACACGTCACTTGCTCCCAAATAGGCGGGAATTTTAGCTGGAAGTTGCCACCCCTCAAATGAAATCTTGTCGTCGACGCCCAGCTGCTCACTCATTGCCTCGAGGCTGGACCGGTTCGCGCCATCCCCTACTAATACCAATTTTATGTGAGGAATAGCAGACCGCACCATTGGTATTGCGGCAACTACCTCTTCGAGCCCGCGATGAGCGTCAAAACCACCAACGTAACTGACTACGAATTCGTCTTTAAAGCGGTCGCGAATCTCGGCAACTTCTTCTTCTTTTGGGAGCATGAAGAAGTCTTCGTTAACATAGTTCGCCACAACACTGATCTTATTTTCGGGCAGGCCCAGCTTCAGGTAACGTTCTGTAGCTTCTTCGATAACGGTGACAACGTGGTCCACCTGTTGCAGCCAGCGTATTTCTGCTTTACGCCATCGGGGAATCGAAACGATCTGGTTACCGGGGAAGGTGCTTGACCATTGGTAGTTTTCTAAAGCTGCAGGATAATTTTCGTGGAGATCAGCTACTATCGGGATAGATGATTTTGCCTTTTCCTTATAAGAGAGCACGGCAGGTAACATGTATAGATCATGAGCATGCAGTACGTCTATTTTCTCCTCCTGTATGAATGCTTCAATCCATTTCCTCCAAAAGCGGGAATAGAGGTCCAGAGGAGTATCAATAAAAGGCTTCGTTTTCTCTTTGATGAACTTTGTAAGAGGTTTCCTAATAATAGTTGCCCCACAGAAATCCTCTCGGACTGGCTTTTCACCATGTGTCAGGCATAATACCGAAACCTTAAATCTGGCATTAACCAAAGAGGCTACTTCATTCTCCACCCGCATATCGCCGGTAAATTCATTATCCAGAATCATTCCTATATGCATGGTTTTTATTTTTATTCAGGATCACCCTGTGGTATCACTTCTTTGAAAATAAAGCTGGTAGTGCTTGGTCATTGCCACTCAACAATACTTGCACCTGCGGCCGCGCCCCATCATTCAATCTCCGCATTCCGAACAGCATGCACCAGTCCAATAGCCGCCTCCGCCACTTCAGCCCGAAAGCCCCCACCATCCAGTACGTCCTGATAGCTCTTGGTATGCAGCTCCGTGAAGCCACCACTGAACTCAAATTCTTCTTCTCCAATTTTGATCGAGCGGTAGGTCCGCGCACCAGTGGCACGCACCTCTTCAGGAATATTGCCGTAGTCAACGCTCAACACCCAATTGACCCTGGCTTTTTTCAATTGAAGAAAGCCCCGTGCCTGCGACGCACCATGTTCATAAACTTTCACGTCCTCTACTTCTCCGAAAATCCACATCAACATATCGAAGAAATGGACGCCGATGTTAGTGGCAATGCCTCCTGATTTGGAATGATCGCCCTTCCAGCTGTGGTGATACCACTTTCCGCGGGAGGTGTAATATTGTAAATCCACCTCATGTACAAGGTCTGCAGGTCCCTCGTCGATCTGTTTCTTGAGGGCAATCACACTATCGTGCAAACGCAGTTGTAAAATATTGTAGATGTTCCCGGGGTATTCTTTTTCCAGATCTACCAGCGCATCAAGGTTCCAAGGATTGAGCACAATCGGCTTCTCACAGATCACGTCGGCTCCAAGGCGAAGACCAAACCGGATATGGGCATCGTGTAAATAGTTGGGGGAGCAAATGCTAACGTAGTGGATAGGCGTCCCTTTACGTTTCAACTTTTCCAGGTGGCGGTCAAACCGTTCAAACTCTGTAAAAAAGTCAGCTTCGGGGAAATAGCTATCGATAACCCCCACAGAATCAAAGGGATCATAAGCCGCGAGGAGGTTGTTCCCTGTGTCTTTGATCGCCTTCATATGGCGGGGAGCGATGTAGCCGGCAGCTCCGATGAGTACAAAGTTTTTCATGGCATTGGATTGGGGAGGGGCAAAGCTAAGAACTTGTTATGAAGTACGTCGGACATTATTGTCAGACAGTTGATATACCTGACCGCTTTCATGGCAGGTTGCCTGGCCTTTCTCATCAAAATTCAGTCGGTGACCATACTCCCCTACCCAACCAATTTGCCGTGCGGGGTTTCCCACCAGCAGGGCATAGGGAGGAACTTCTTTGGTAACTACCGCCCCCGCACCGATCAAGGCGTAGGCACCAATAGCATTCCCGCAGACTATCGTTGCATTTGCACCAATGCTGGCTCCTTGCCCAACCAACGTTTCCAGATAATCTCCCCGTCGGTTTACCGCACTCCGGGGATTAATCACGTTGGTGAAAACACAGGATGGCCCCAGGAAGACATCGTCGGCACAGATTACTCCGGTATAAATTGAGACGTTGTTCTGGACCTTGACGTTTCTGCCAAGTTTTACGCCCGGGGAGACGACCACATTTTGTCCGATATTACAACTCCCCCCTAACTCACAGCCAGACATCAGGTGACTAAAATGCCAGATTTTGGTACCCGCTCCAATAACACAGCCTTCATCAATAACAGCGGTGGGGTGGGCAAAATAAGTATCGGTCATTTTCACGGATGATTTTACAGCGACAAGAAGGACGATGCGCATGAATTATAACAACTCCACCACTTGC
>JBGCFZ010000192.1:0-6330 GCA_045110355.1 Lewinella sp.
TTAACTGCGGCGTCTTTTACCCGCTGGCTGCGTTGCTTGAATCCTCATTTAGCTACGGCTAAACTCCGGTTCAAGCGCCTTGCCAGCAGGCAAAATTCACCAGCAGTTAATACGACAGAATCGACCTGACAAAGCACTAGCTGCGCGCTAATTGTCCCACCCCGAAGGAGCAGCGAAGCTAAACCACTCCGGCTTAGGTATACAAGCACAGCGGCTCTTGGCTGTCAAAAAAGCCAAACTCGGCAGACGAACTTTTCAACGCCAGGCGCTGAAAAGAATTCGGCTGACGAGTAGGAGAAACTAGCCCTCAACCAAATCCCGACACCATAGCCAACAGACAAACTTTTAGCCGGCTACGCCAGGCCAAAAGGATTTGTCGGACGGCCTGGCCCGCCCCTCGGGTAGCGAAGAAAAAAGCCCTACCGAATCACCACCCGCCGAACCTCCATCGCATCCTCCACCTTCACCGAGATCAGGTAAGCACCGGGAGATAAGGTGGTTAGATTTAGTACCCCAGCAAGTTGTTGCCGCAGCACAATTCGGCCCAGGGCATCCATGACCACTACCCTACCCTGTGGCACATCCGCTACTCCGAAATTGAGCCATAAATGTCCATTTGACGGGTTGGGCGTAATGGTTAAACCACTTAGTCCATCACTTTTCAAAGTAGCAACAACCGTAGATGAATAGGCCGTAGTTCCACTTAGGTCAACGAATTTGAGTCGATAATAATAGGTGTTGCCTACGATCACTTCCTCATCGTATAAAAGGTAGTTCGTGGCTACATCCGTATTACCACTAGCTGAACGGCGGCCTATCTCCATAAAGACGGTACCAACCTCTCTACGTTCAACTACTGTGTAACCATGCGCTGCATCCTCCACGGCTTCCCACTGAAGTGCTACTGTTTTATCCTCAGCTGTAGCAGTAAATCTTAGTAATTCTACCGGGAGGGATATGTTTTCGGCAACAAAGAAGTTCCCACTAGCGCAAGATGCGGGACTACCCGCAGCAACGACCGTAACCTGATGGCCCAAGTCATTATACCCAGTAGCAGCTTCCCAACCGTCGACGCTTCCCGGCAACAAACTCCCCAGACGGATGCTGAAATCCGGGTTATCGTGCAGCGAAGGCATGGGGTCGGGCAGGTTAAGCAACAGGTCGTAGGTACCCGCAGGCATAAAGGTGGGGACACAAACTCCGAGGTTGAGGGAGGTAGTCCCTGCTTCAGGTGTCCATAGCCGGGGATCATCGTCTAGTGAGCCGGTCCAGACATCACCCGAGGCGATATTCCGCAGGATCAGCTCAACTCCCCGGGCGTTGTAGGGTGCGGCGTAACCACTATTTACCAGCTGCAGGTCAACAGTAAGTGCACTACCCTGCTCGACGTTGTTGCCGTAAGTTCCGGAAACCAGCTCAAACCGGTACCCGAGAGATCGCTTGATGGCATCCATACAGCCACCAGTTTGCCAGTCATTATTCACATCGTTGTTATAATCGGAGTTGAGGTAAGAGTAGTGCATTCGGCGCATTTCCGAATCGCCAAAAGCTGCCGGGTCCGTACTGGAGCAATTGCTTTGGGGGTTGTAGCCGTCAGCACAAGTTTCCCCTCCCACCACCACGTAGCGGCTGTCTTGTGCGAAGTACGGCTTGAGGTTGGTAGTGTCTCCACCCACACCGGGGTTTGGGCTCCCTGGTGTACCATTACCATAATCGGCGTAAGTGCCAAAGTCGGCGGAGCTGGCCAGGAAGCAGTCGTTATGAAAACCCAGCCGGGCCTTATCGGTGCCTGAGAAGGCTTCGGCGCTCGTCAGCGGAGCGGAAGTGGTGGGGGCCTGAATACCGTAGACAAATCGTTGCTTGACCTGAGGGTAGCGCACCTGGACCATCCGTTCTTCCGGAACGGCGGCCAGCAAGGCTGCGAGTACTTCACCGCGGTTTTCCCAGTCGGCGTCATATAATTGTCCGTTACCCTCGGGCGAAGCATCTCCAAAGAAGTCGGTATAATAATTTTCTCCCCACGTGCCAATGAAGCCCATTTGTACGGCAGCAATCACGTCTTTGTTAGCTTCCAGGATGGGGGCCAGCTGATCGATGTGGTCGAGGACGATGTTCTTGGGCGCATCTCCGTAGGGCGGGCAGATAAAGGAGGGGCATCCGGTACCATCCACATCGTCTGTGTAGGCAAAACGGGGGATGATTTTGACACCGGCGGCACGGGCAGCTGCAAAGTCGGCAGTAACGCCGGCCAGGTAAGCTGCACTGATGGGACCAGCCTTGAAATCTTCCAGAAAGAAGTAACGGAAGGCCAGCGAACTTACGATGGAATATTGCGCACCAAATGGGGTGTATGGGTTACGGAATTGGGCCAGCTGGCTTTCTGTAAGTGGGTTGTAGCTACCGGAACGGGTTTCTGTGTAGCGATAGAAACCACGCTCTGGATTAGTAAAATCTACCGTTGAGGCGGAGTAGGTTACGGTAGAGGTTTGAGCCTGCACTAACCCGGTATACATCAGGAACAGGAAAAGAACGCGGAAAAGGGCAGACATAAACAAGTACTTTGGTAGGGGTTGTCGGGTTCGGGGCTTAAGGTAAGGCAATGCGGAACATCAGGGCGGGGCCGCAGGTACAAAAAGATGGAATTTAGAAGCAGGGTATCGGGTACTTTGTCTTTATACTGCCAACAATCATTTAAATTAAAGCAACCACTAACTCCGCGCCACTCCGCTTCTCCGCCACTCCGCGCGAAAACTCCTGCCATTCTCGTGCGGAGTGGCGTGGAGAAAAATAGTGGCTTCATAAATCCTGTTGGCAACGGTCTTGCCTCCACCTTGCCTCAACCTCTCCCCTGCACCTGCGGCCGCGCCTACTACTATTCCACTAACTCACAATCAACCTTCCCGGTAGCGATAACCGATTGTATAAAGCTCAGGCTCTCCGGCAGTTCTCCATTATGCGCCATGGCTTTGTTAGGAACGGTGTCAGGGTCGAGTTCTTCCCCATTTCTAATTTCATAAGCCTTAGTCAGTGCTTTGATGGTTCTTCCATCATGAAAATACATCCTCTCTTCAGTGAAGTTGTCGATCGTACCAGGCGCCTCCGTGCCATCTTCCAGGGTTTGCATTTCTCCGCCAAATTGCCATACACCAGACTCCTTGAATAAGAAAATCGGTGCTCCATCCCGGAAATAATAATATGCTGTGCTACCACTGTGATCTCCCTGGTAGAACTCATGGATGACCAATACGATGCCACCATCTTCGGCATACAGATCAACCTGTCCTCCAGTGCCGTATGGACAGTCGTAAGAGATGCTATCTTTACGCAAAGTGCCCGCCTTAAACGCTGCCTCAATCCGTACATAATCCTTACGAATGGCCGCTAGTTGAGCATCTTCGCCCTCCTCCACTACTTCTGGCGTCTCCAAACCGCGTGAAGTCACCTCATCGGCAGGTTTTATCTCTTCCTTTTTTTCGGTCGTTTCCGGGGCGACAATTCCAGAAGCATCAGATGCTGGAGCCTCCGTTGAGGTTGGTGAACCACAGGCAAGCAGCAGAGAACTAAGTAAGAAAATGGTCAGGAAACGCATGGTTAGACTGGTTTTGTTGGAACAGCAAAGGTAAACGACGGAGCGTGGTGTGTAACAATCGCTTAGTTTCGCTTTGGCTATATTGTCTCACTGAAGGTGCAGGAAGCACTTTGGCCGTGGCTAGTTTATTGTTTCCCATCTCCCGGCCCCTTGGCCGGATCAGATCATAGTAACCAATCAAAAAAGCATGCGTTTCCCCAAATTCTACCATTTATCTGGCGTCCTACTAACGTCTTTAATTCTGCTGCTGATCACGGGGTGCCAACCAGAGGGCAAGCACCTGTTCATTCTGTCCGGGCAGTCGAACATGGCCAACCTGAACGTGAAGAAATTCTTCCTACCTACCGTCGTGGAAGCTTTTGGTGCAGAGAACGTGATTATGGTCAAAGACGCCAAGGGCGGCGCGCCCATTCGCCAATGGTACCGGGATTGGCAACCGCCAGCGGGGAGTGAGGTCGTTGCCGATCCTTTCCTGTACGACAGTTTGATGAATAAGGTTATCCCCGCCATCGCAGGTAAGAAAATCGAAACAATCACCTTCCTCTGGATGCAGGGAGAAAGGGACGCCCGCCTGGGCTTCGGGGAGGTATACGAGGAAAGTTTGCGTGGCTTGTACGATCAACTCAGCAAGAACCTTGATCGCCAGGACATCAACTTTGTCATCGGTCGCCTGAGCGACTTCAGCATGAACAACGTAAAGTACCAGCACTGGATGACGGTCCGGGAAGCCCAAATGGCCGTAGCCGCTTCCAGCTCACGCTTCACCTGGGTGGATACCGATGACCTGAACGACGGTATCAATATCCAGGGCAAAGAATCTCAAAACGACCTGCACATGTCAAAAAAGGGGTATCCCATTATGGGCCGGCGTTTTGCTGAGGAGGCGATTAAATTGATTAAAACGAACTAAGCACTTTTCAGGAAATCTGCATAAGAACGAATGCTATGAAAACCTTCCACCAACCATTCCTACTAGGCTTAAGTCTTTGCCTACTAATTCTGTCAGGCTGCTCGAATACCAGCAAACAGGCCGTTGATGACACCCAAGCCTCCCCACCTACCAAGCCCAACATCATCTACATCCTAGCGGACGACCTCGGGTACGGCGACCTCAGCTGCTACGGGCAGCAGAAGTTCAGCACCCCCAACATCGACCGGCTCGCAGCACAGGGTATGCTGTTCACCCAGCACTACTCCGGAGCGACGGTGTGTGCGCCTTCCCGGTCTGCACTAATGACCGGCCAGCACACGGGCCACACCTTCATCCGGGGTAATTATGAAATAAAGCCAGAAGGCCAGTACCCCTTGCCCGATGAAACGACGACCCTGGCAGAGTCCTTGAAGAGCGCAGGTTACGTCACCGGTGCTTTCGGCAAATGGGGGCTCGGCTTCCCCGGCTCGGAAGGCGACCCCACCAACCAGGGCTTTGATACCTTCTTTGGCTTCAACTGTCAGCGATTGGGCCACCATTATTACCCCTACTACTTGTGGTCAAACCAAGACTCCATACCGCTACCGGCGAACGCCGGACAACAAACCGGCACCTACGCGCCAGACCTGATTCATGAACACACCATGGCCTTTCTGGAGGAATACAAAGACACGTCCTTCTTCCTCTACGTTCCTTCCATCATCCCCCACGCTGAATTGTTTGCGCCAGACTCCATCCTGGCCAAGTACCAGGGCAAGTACCCGCCAGAAGACCACTACGAAGGGCTCGATGGTGGCCCCGGTTACCGCGATGGCCGCTACGGGTCGCAAGCAACTCCCCACGCAGCCTTCGTGGCCATGATCCGGATTCTCGACCAACAGGTTGGCGAGATCGTCAAACGCGTAGAGGAGCTCGGCATCGCCGACAATACCCTAATCATTTTCACCTCTGACAACGGACCTCACCGCGAGGGCGGTGCGGACCCTGACTATTTCGATAGCAACGGGATCTACCGCGGCACGAAGCGCGACCTCTACGAAGGCGGTATACACGTGCCCATGATCGCCAGCTGGCCGGGCAAGATTGAGGCGGGTTCGCGTTCGGAGCACGTGTCTGCCTTCTGGGACATCTTCCCGACTTTCGCCAGTCTGGCAGGTGCCGAAACACCAATGCAAACGGACGGCATTTCGATGGTTCCTACCTTGCTCGGGCAAGGAGGACAAGTTGAACACGACTACCTCTACTGGGAATTCCACGAAAAAGGTGGCCGCCAGGCCGTGCGGCGGGGACAGTGGAAGGCCGTGCGCTATAACGTTAAGAAAGACCCTCACTCCCAAGTTCAGTTGTACAACCTTACCAATGACCCAGGTGAGCAGACCGACATAGCAGCCGAGCACCCCGAAATAGAACGGGAACTCCGCCAAATTATGGAGGAGGCTCGTACGCCTTCGGAGGTTTTCTCTTTTGGCCAGGAGGCTTTTAAAGGAGAGTAAAATTGTCTGCTCTTTTTATCCTTTCCTTTGCACCTGCGCCCGCGCCTTCGGGATGGGAGTTAAATATGGGCGCGGTCGCAGGATGCAGAGAATGTTGGAATGCAAACCCTGATTTCACACTTCCCGAGACCTGATTTTTTAAATTTTAAAACCTAAACATGTCCAGTTTTTGCCACCTCCTAGTGGGTGAGTTCATAATTATCTGGCCGTTTAGTCCGCAGGATTTTCGTGCCGTGGCAAGGCGCTGAAACCGGATTTTAGCCATAGCTAAATGAGGATTTCAGCAACGAAGTCACGGTGCTAAAAGGCAAGGAATA
>JBGCFZ010000193.1:0-13020 GCA_045110355.1 Lewinella sp.
GTGTTGCCTCGTTGGGTGAGCACCTTGATATTCCGGTTGGAGAGTATACTGGTACGCTTGAGTATGGCGTCTCCTTGTATAACTTAAATTACCGAGAGATCAATGTACCTATTACCATTGGCTACCATAGTGCAGGCGTAAAGGTAAGCGAAGAGGCTAGTGAAGTCGGAATCGGCTGGGCATTGAGTGCTGGCGGAATGATTAGTCGGACGATTCGGGGGCAGGATGACTTCGGTGGGCCGGGAGGTTGCGATTATTCGTATAATAGGGGCTATTACGAAGATGTCGTTAATTGGAATAAAAATCTTGGATACCCCAAGATGGGTATTGGCGAAGGTTGGGAATACACGGATCGTGGCAATCTGTTTTATCAACCCTACACAAGCGCGCGCGACATTGTTTTAGGTAATTTCCCTGAAGGCTTGGAAACCGTGAGAGATGGGGTTGAGTATTCGATCCCCGCGGACTACTTATGTATGAACGCGAAACCTACTGATTATGCAGATTGGGAGTCAGATCTTTACTCTTTTCATGTTGGGGGCTATTCCGGTAAATTCATTATCACCCAGAGCGGCGAAATGAAAACCATCGAAGCTTCTGAATTGGTAATTAAGGTTCATAATGCAACACCTCAAACTCTAAATATTAATAGCGAAACAATTTGGTGGAGTGTTCTTACACCAGAAGGGCTTACGTATGTTTTTGGGAAAGATGACAATTCCAAGCAATGGACGTACGAAAATACCATCGAAGAAACCTGGCCTGAAAATTTGAATAATCAATGTCAAAACGAAAAAAAATACATTTCTTCCTGGCATTTAAATAAAATAATCACCCCAAGAGGAGAGGAAGTCCTTTTTACCTATGAACATGAAGATCATAATTTAGTGCCAGTTCCTAAATATCAGGAATTTTATGAAAATATTACGGGTGTTGCCGTTACGGGTAATACCTGTGGGGTCCCCTTTCATACTGATGAGCTTGGGTTCTTAGATGGCTATAAATACACCCGAACGGCTACTCTAACAAAGCATGATGATGTAAAGCTTAAAGAAATCAAAACTCCGTTCAATGATATCGTTACTTTCATTTATAGTGCAAGAGAGGATTTGCGCGGAGGAGAAAAAGTCGATAGAGTTGAAATAAGAAGAAACAATGTTCTAATTAAGGAGTGGTCATTTGGATACGGTTATTTTGGTTCTGGAGGAGGAGGTGCTGAGAGAACCTGGTTCAATTCTTCAGCCTTTAACAACCATCGTATAGGGACTAACAATGAAACACTCTCTTTCTATTCGGACCAAATGGGAATTGGAAAGGAATACAAATTTGAAGCTAATTTTTTAGATAAAAGACTAAAACTTACTTCACTTACTGAACTTGGTAATGACGGCTCAGGACTGCCACCCTACATCTTTACTTACAACGAAACATCTGGTTTGCTACCACCAAAGCATTCCTTTAGTGTGGATGCGTGGGGGTATCCAAATAATAAGAACAATAATACATTGGTGCCGGAATGGACGGTAGAATATGCTGGGGAATCAATCCAGATTCCTGGTGCGGACAGATCAGTTAATACAGAAGGCAATGGTCTGGGGTCTTTAGGTTCCATTACTCTACCTACAGGTGGACGTAAAGAGATCGCTTACGAACCGAACCAATACACTATTTCTGGGGCGGAAGTCATTGGAGGTGGCTATAGAGTTAAATTGGTTAAGTCATACAATGAAAATGGTTCACTTTCAGACTTCAAGGAATTCATTTACATGGATGAAAATGGAGTGTCGACAGGAAAAGCATTCAATAACCCGAATTTCGCTGAAAGTTTACAGCTAGGAGGACATTTTCAACGCGATTGCGGGCCTCCCCCTTCTAATAGTTATTCCATTAACACATTAAAGCGATACAGTGAATCTATTTCTGCCTTGAGTAGCTACTACCGTGGTGCCCACGTTGGCTATTCTGCTGTTCGTAAGCTTGATGGAATGGGAGCGGCAATAGGTTCCGTAAAGAGCGATTATTATAACGAAATAAACCCAAGGTTTGAAATACCGTTCATGGGAAGCCGCTTTCCGAAAGATTATAGCTTAATGAACGGCAAACTCGTAATTCAACGCATCTATGACAATAAAGACCAATTAGTAACGGAGACGTTCTATGATTATATACGTGATTTTGACGGTGGAACCCAAGATTTGCAGGACCGCCATTGGAACTATGTGGTTCATTATCCACCGGGCAGTCAAACTTCATCAAATCCGACTGGCGTTAGCGATGATCTTTTATGTGATTTAGCACCCAATACAGGAAACCTTTCCGGAGCATATGCGGTACCTCACTTGTATGCATACTCGGATAAATTTTATCGAATCCTTCCCAAGTCGATTACTACGAAAACGTTTGATGAGGAGAACAGTAACCTATTTTCTACTGTAACGCAATCTTACAAGTATATTGACGGTCGTACCTTATTGCGATCTAGTACGATTTCAGGTCCAGGTGGAAGTAAGGTTGAAACAAATTATTATCCAGAAGAACTTGGGAGTGAATACCAATTTATGGTGGATGCCCATATGACGGGAATTCCCGTTAAGGTGATTTCTTCGAATGGAAGTACTTACAAGACAGTGTATAGTTCACTCCACTTCGTTCCTAGTAAGTTTACTGAAATATTTTCTGATAATAGTGAGATCGCAACAGAAATTACACATTTCCACCTTAATGGGTTTCCTATGAAAATCAAAAGTGATTTATCTGATTTTCCTGTTGAATATACCTGGCAACAGAGTCAATTAGTAGAAAAAAATACAATGACCAAGTTGAATCCTGGACGTATAACACTGATCGTACCCTATTAAGCCATACTGCAATAGACATGCAGGTCGTCACTTATACGTATGACGGACTCCAACGTCTTGATCTAGTTAAAGCCAGAAGTGTTGGTGATGTTACAGGTATTACTACGGACTATGATTATCTTGTCGGTGGGCCCAATGAAGTCCTTAGTACTATTACCTACTCGGATGATCTTAGTAGTTCAACGATAAGCAAAAACACCTTCGACGGTTTTGGTCGTCCTCTAGACAGCTACCTAAATGATGAACTTAAGCAAGGCCGGAAATACGATCGATATGGAAGAGCCTCACAGCAGACATTTATTCCAGGTCGGTGGATGCGACTTTCCTACGACAGTTCCCCACTGAGAAGAGTACGGCGCGAAAGATATCCAGATGGAAGCCAAATTCGCTATCGGTACCTTGTACAAGGAGGAATTGGTGGTGTGGAGCGTAGCGATGAAAAGCGTAACAAGACGATTACTTTGACGGATGTATTTGGTCGGACCTCTGCGATGATCGATCCAGAAGGAGGTACAACAGGGTACACTTATACTAACTGGGATGCTCCAGCGATCATTCAACCTCCTCAAGGCTCCCCGTTTGTTTACACTTATCATCCTACACGTAAACTAGAAAGCAAAACGATTCCTGGAGGTGGAACAACTACTTATTCGTACGATGATCACCACCGGTTGTCTGCAACAATGACGCCTCGTGGTGAGGTCATTGGCAATGTATATGATCCTTACGGTAGGATTAAGGAAACTCATTTTGGCGGTGGTCTTCCAAGTTTGGGGCAGGATTATGATGTAAATAGTGCTGAATATTTATTGAGTTCGGTTCAATACTATCCGAATGATGGTGGTCAGGCTGGACGTGTTCATCTTATGGAAACCCGTTTGCTCCAAGAGGCCGATGCCACGGTGAGTACAAATTACACATATGATGAATATGGACGTCTGCTGACGCAGGTTGAAGATCTGACCCTGGACGATGATATTTATACTTTGACTACCAATATTCCTCTGGCCAGTTATACTCACCGGGATCTTCCTACTAATAACTCCTTCCAAGTAGAAAGAAATGGTCATACGTATGAACTGACTTCTGAAATGTCCTATGACGTATTCGGACGAGCGGAAAAAGAGGACTATAACTTTAAGGTCAATGGTGTGACTCAACTGGAAGAACCCAATTGGCATGCAGAATTCACCTACAATGCCTTCGACCAGATGACCAATAAGCGCTTCTGGAAGAAGCCTGGAGGAGGTTGGTACGGAGAAAAGTACAGCTACAACGGCAGAGGCTGGTTGACACAAATTAACAGTCCTTCTTCGCGTGGCTTTGACGTGGAGTACTGTGAACAGCCTACAGGTAACGTGTACCAAGGCTCCAGTGAAGAAGCAGAAGTTACTTTTGAGCAATTGTTGCAGTACATGCTAGATGGAGAAGCCGTTACTTTGGTTGACTATAATAACTGCCCGGATGATGACGGTGTACTCGTACCCGATATTCCAGACGTTCCGTATCAGGGTGACTGTATTACCTCAGTTAGTGATTACTATACCAACTTCGATCCCGGCAATAATCTATATGCAAGTAAAGATCAGAAAGAAAAGGAGAAAGGTCAAAATGCTGATGATTATCAGATGATTGCTCTGATGATTACTGGTGGGGAATACTACGATGGCGGAGTAGAAAAGGAATTTACTTTTTCAAATCCAATTGAGTTTTCTTCGATAAATGTCGCTAACTGGGAGGTTGACGAACAAACCTTGAAGGGAAGTTTAGCACAACTTGACCTAGAAGTTAATAAGTTGTACCAACAGCAGAATGTGTTGCAGCCGGAAATTACTGTAACCTATGAAGATGGTGTGCTCGACCTGCACATTAATAAGAGTTCATACAATTTTGCAGAACTCAGCATTAAGCAAGTATGGCAAGGCGTAGATGGTAACCTGGATGCGCTGGGAGATAATATTATTGTGCCTACTACGCGTACCTTGGACAGTGGCAACACCAGAAATATTCGGTGTCAAAATTTATGGTCAACCGGGCTCGATATCAAAGATAACTGGACCTTTCCAGTGAAGTTGTACGAAGTTTTTTCAGAGACCAAGAAGGACGGTGGTAAGCAATTCGTAACCGAAGCGGGATTGGCAGGCATATCAGGTAATTACGACATCGGCAAACAGTTCTATATTCCTAATGCAGATCAGGTGTTTGAGGTAATCTTAAAGTCTGGAGCCGAAGATGTAATCAGTTACACGGAATTAAGAGAATCCCTAGAAGCTGAACTTATTACTGAACTGGACATGCCGAAGGATGTAAAAGGGAATACCTTGGTCTCTCCTACGGATGTTGAACCGTGTCTCACAGGCTTCATTAATCCCTCCTGCAGCGCTTCTGAACAGGAGGCCCAACTCGACGAGGTTCAACAAATGCTCGCTGATATAGACCCGCAGACTCTTTCCTATCCGGTAACCATGTCCTACATCACCCTGTGTAATGGCCAGAATGTGTTGTTGCTCGGGACGGAAAGCGAGCTGGAAAATCAACTGCCTGGAGATTTTCATTTCCTGGACCAAGTAGAAGTGACCAGCGCTGACCAGTTGTTCAACATTAGAATTTCTGTACCAGATGCTATTTTTAGTGCTTCCATGGACCATGAGAAGAACGGAAACATTGCTGAATTAAGCTGGAAGACGACCTTTCATAAAACCAGAGGCTATGAATTCAGTTACGACCCTTTGAACCGGTTAACGGGTGCGGTATATGAAGCCAGAGGCTACACAGGTGAAGGATTCACCGCAGACAATTTCACTTATGATGGTATCGGCAACATTTTGAGCTTACGTCGGTACGCACAGCTGATACCTGGTGAAGATGCCGTACTAATTGATGACCTCAGGTATAAATACCATGACGGGCTGCAGCCTGGAGCAACCTTCCCACTAGGGAGTGATGAGGATGTAAGCAGGTTGCTATCAGTACTGGAATTAGGCACTACGGACGAAGCATTACAAAACGGCTTCAAGCCAGGCGAAGCAACGGCTAATGCTGCTTATGGCTATGATGGAAGTGGAAATATGTCATCTGACCCTTATAAGGGCTTTGGAGCGGTTTATAATCACCTCAACTTGCCAAAGGAAATTGGTGGCGATAAGCTGATCTATGACGCTAGTGGTAAAAAATGGCGTGTTGAAAAGGAAGACGGTAAAATTTACCACTATATTGGCCCTATGACTTTCGTAGACGACGAATTTGAGGCGGCTAACTTATCGGATGGTCGTATTTACAATGCAGAGGTCGGTAACCAATCCATTGATTTAGTAGCGGAATACTACAGTAAGGATCATCTTGGTAACGTAAGAGCAGCCTTTACTGATCGAAACCGTGATGGCCTGGTCCAGTTACTTGCAACGCCATCGGGGCCTGCGGAAATCAACCAAACTATTGATTACTATCCTTTTGGCTTGCAGTATCCGGGACAGGATTGTCGGCCGGTAATAGAGCCGGAGAATCGGTATCAGTATAACGGCAAAGAGTTCATTAAGGAAACTGGGCTAATTGATTATGGAGCACGATTGTATGACCCGGCTATTGGAAGGTGGAATGCAGTTGATCCTTTAGCAGGAAAATATGCTAGTATCAATCCCTACTCATATGTGGCTAACATGCCGACTATAGCGATTGATCCTAATGGTCAAGAAATAATAATTGTTCTTAATAATAACTTTGGTCAAACAATGAAAGACCTAGCTATTATAAACAGCACACGCCTTGGAAGGCAAGCTATAAGTCGCTTAGCTAGATCAAAAACTGTTTACAAAATTGACGGTAGTGCTAGTCGACATAGATTTGGATCTAGCCTCATTCATGGCACACGATACAACAATTTCACTAATAATCTAACCTATTCGCAAGAAAATAATGTGATGATTGATGGCGTGCCTACTCGATCGTATTATACTCTTGGTCATGAATTATACCATGCTTACCAAGACGAAATAGGACGTAACCTTGGTAGCAGAGGGCGAGAAATTGAAGCGGTGCGATTCGAAAATTATATGCGAGATGTTTTTGGTAGCGGACTAAGAAGACGAAAATACAGCACCCCGGATGGAATTATTTCAATTCCTGGAGATTTGGCACTGGATAAAAGAAACGAAGAAAGGGTTGATCCAAATTCAGTCAGTTGGTTCACAATAGAAGTTTTATCGGGTACAAATCAAGCCTCTCCAGAAGGCGAAGGCAATACTATGCCAAGAGACAACGTAAACAACGGAACAAATATTTATTCCATAGTTAATCATGTAATACAGTACTTGAATGAGAGTGGTGTTCAAACAGTTCATCTAGATTTTCGCTAAAATAAAATGAATTAACCTAATGAAAATATCACAATCGAAGTATTCATTAATTGTAAAGATTACTTGTATCTTATCAATTCTATTACTGTTAATTGATAGATCAGTACTGGATAAATTCAACAGGCCTCCACAAGAAGAAGCGATCAGTATTTTGGTAGTTTACTACTCCATTGTTTTGCTTATTATAGGTCAACGGTCATTCAATTCATCAGTTGGCTTTTGGGGAGGAGGAGTGATTCTTCTTGATAGATTGTATTTTTGTCTCCTTTTTCCATCTTTTCTAGGTTCACTTTTTCTTCCGTTGCATATAATCGCTAGTGTTGTGCTTATTATGGGTTGGTTCTATTGTGAAAATAAAGGTGTACGGACACTTAAAAATGGAACGCTAATCTTGATTATGCTGGCAATATTACTTTTACCTAAGATAGTTTATAGAATCTTCTAATATCGTTTTGTTCCACAATTAACAGTGTCAATATGTAGCTATTATGAAGTTCAAAGTGAGGCTATTAAGGCAAAAATTAATAGTTTTCACAAAACACAAACGGATCACCAGCCAAGCTGGTGGTTCGTTTGCATTTCTGGAATAAGCTTGAAATAAGCACCTAAAAGCATGCTGAAGGAAGTGCCTAAGTGGTTCGCTGCCCAGCCTTTCATACTCTAACTAAAAACAGCAGCCCCCGTTTCCGAAGACTGCCGCTCATTTTGCGTGAGATTATAATGCCAGATGACCTACTTAAACATCCCCCCAATCTTACCCAACAGTCCGCCACCAGCAGATTTTCCAGAGTCGGTAGCTCCGCCAAGCATGCTAGCAGCCTTACCAAGCAAATCGCCAGCGTCGCCGCCGCCAGCCAGGCCGCCAAGGAGGCTGCCAGCGTCGAGGCCAAGGGCGCTCATCATGGAACCGGCATCGATGCCATCAGTATCACCTGCGGCCTGAGTAGCGCCACCGATCTTGCTCATGATCATTGGGAGTGCCAGGCTGGAGATCGTGCCGGCAATGCCTGAGTCCATACCAAGGCTGGAAGTCATCTTGCCAATGAAGTTGCCAGCAATGCCTTTAACGATGGGGTTGTCCATAAGACCACCGCCGCCGCCAACAGCGCCAGATAGCATTCCGAGAACGCCGTCAACGTTGCCACCGCTAATGGCACCCATGATACCGTCAGTAACGGATTCTTGTGCCAGTGGAAGGGTTTGTTCGGCCTGGCCGAGGGGAAGGCCGGTTTTTTCGGCAATTGCGGAAACGACTTGGCCTTTAACGGCATCCATGATTGAATCAAGCATATTATTATGTTTTTTAAGGAGTTAGCCCAGCAATGTGCTGGAAATGAAAATTTCAGGCTAAAATGCCTGCTCAAAAATTGAGACGGAGGATTTTCGATTTGGTCATTGTTGTCAGGACATTATTTTGAAAAAATCCAAGATGGTCTATTTTTCTGGTGCAGGGTCGGACGGTTGACTTGTACACTGTAATTTAAGTATCGTAGTGGTAAGGCTTGCCTTCGAAACTACGGCGGGGGAATCTCGAATCGTTCGCTGAGCGAACGCGTTAAAGCGTTTTGGGAGATTTCATACGGACGGGGGCGAGCCCCGTCCGTACCGAAGGAGATATGAAAACTTAGGTAGTACACTGTACTATTACTCCCGCAACCGGTAAATCCCCACCGTCAGATGCCCTCCCGGAGCAATTTCCACGGCTGGCCGGGCAAAGTGCTCCTCCCGGTCACGAACCATGTAGCGGGTATTGGCCCAAATGAAATTGGTGGCTAGGTAATCGGCCTTATGCCAGGCACCTTCCAGTCTGAATTTGGCCTTGGCTGCTGGCGGCAGAGCGTAGAAATTATCGTTGCAGGGCCACACTTCACACTTAATCGACCGGACTTCCCCTTCTGGAATTTGCTCCGCCAGCTCCAGAAAGGCTTCCCGGAAACCTACGCCCCAGTAGTCCATGTCAAACCTAGTCATTAAGGGCTTACCCTGGATGGCGAGATTGAAGTAGACGTACTGATGCGGATGGTAAATAACCATCGTCAGCGCCGTAAGGACGAGCCCTGCTCCTAAAACCAGTTTTGGCACCTGCGGCCGCGCCCAGCTTAATAGTCTGTTGGTCCGTTTGGCTATTGGTTGTTTAGCACGCTGCGCCCACTTCTTCTGCGCCCATTCGAAGCCAACCATAAGTAGAAATATGAAGCCGGGGTAGACAAAATGGAGGTGCCGCCAGCCGTTGTAGAGCGTGGAACCCAGAAGAATGACCACCAGGATGGGCCCGATGGAGAGACCAAGTTGGGCAAAATCCAGGAGTTCCTGATCATTGCGCCAGAAACGGAAATCTCGCAAACTGCCGATCATATTCTTCACCGTGGCGTAGATGCCCGTGAACATAAAGAGCAGGTATAGAATGGGGGTGGTGATGATGATCCAGGCCGGAATGTAGTAGGCCGGGACGTCAAGCGCGCTGATGCGATCACCGAAAAGCCAAACGTAGCTGTCCCAGTCGAAGGCAGACATTTCGGTGAAAGCATCGATCAGGCGGCTGACGGTATCTTCCCAGAGATAAGGAAAAAAGGGAATCATGAAGGCTATGGATAGCGGCAAATAGGTGGCTACCCAAACGAGGTTTTTTTCATTGCCACGACGTTCCCGCAACAACTCCCATCCGAGGAGCAGCGCGGTGGTGAGGGGGACGATCAGGGCCGGCAACCGGGTGTTGAGGGCCAGTCCGGTGGCAAAGGCATGGAAAATTAGATTGCGCCAGGTTCGCTCTTTCAGGAACCGCAACAGCGTGAAAATACTGATGAGGTAGAAGACCAACAGGATGTGGTCTTTAGGGTTGTAGAAGCCATTGGCGAAAATGCGGGGACTTAACACCAGCGCCAACGTGCCCAGTAGCGGATACCAGTCCTTATCGGGGAACCGAAGCCGCAGCGTTCGGTAGAAATAGATACACGCCAGCCAGAAAAGCAAGAAGTTCATCCAGTGGCGGAGCTTGTAATAATGGTATGGATCGTCTTCGTACCCGAGGGCCAATTCCAGTCCGGAAGCCGTGATCTGGTAGATCATGCCGTAGTTCGACCATTGATAGTCTTCGAGATCCCAGGCAGATTCAAGGGCGACGTGGTTGGTCATCTCCAGTTTCTCCGCCGCATAATCGATGGAAACCCGGCCATGCCGCCGTTGGATAGATTCATCCCAGCTGATGCCGTAGTCGTCGAGTATCCAGCCTCCCAATAAGAGTAAGGTCAGGAAAAATAATACGGGATACCAGGGGGAGAAGGTTAGCTTGATCGCTTTATGGATTGGTAGGCGACAAAGGTACAATGTGCGCGGAGGATTTTGCCGGATGCATTTTTTGGGCGCGGGCGCAGGTGCAGGGGAGGGGGTAGTAATCAGGGTTCAGGACTCAGGGTTTAGGAGTTAGGACTCAGGATTCAGTATTTAGGGTTCAGTGGTAAGTATTTATACTTCAGGGGGTATTGGTCTGGTTCCCTGCATCCTGATTACGGAACCCTGAGCCCTAAATCCTAATTTCTAAGTCCTGAAAACTGAAAACTGAGTCCTGAATTCTGAATCCTAAACCCTGAACCCTAAATACTGATTTCTAAAGCAACTCAACCGCCGCCATTAATACGTCTCGCTCTTCTCCCGGCGCGATCTCTCCTTCGTCCGTAAAGTTGACTTGCTGTTGATAGAAGGCGCTTTCTGCAACTACTCGGGCGTTCAATGCGTCCAGAGACCAAAGCAGCGACTGACGTGCACGGTCACCTCTCGGGGGGCTGGGAGTGAAGGTGAATACCAACGTAGGTTTAGCATCAAATTCTCCGGAGGAGGCGAGCCAATCCAGCGCGTTCTTCAGTACCCCGGGCAAATTGTGGAGATAAGCCGGCGTTGAGATGATTACTGCATCGGCTATGGCCAGATCCTTCCGCCAGCGGAGCACAGTTTCTGGCCAGGGAGCTCTATCCCGGTTAGGCTGGAAGATGGGCAGATCAGGCAGGTAGCTGGCTACAACGCATGTCTTGCCACTCAATTTACCGATGCCGGTTAGGAATCGAGTGTTGGCACTGTCAGGATGGGGAGAGCCAGAAACTAGCAGCAGCATCAATCTTCGTCGTTATCGATGTCTTCGTCGGAAAGCTCATCGGGGTCGATGTCGGCTTCCTCAATATCGTCATCATCATCGTATTTATCAGCGTACTCATCGCGGACATCGTCCAGCAGATTGCCGTCGTCATCGTAGTCGTCATCGTCATCAATGATTTCGAGGGCCTCGGTCTTTGTCATTCGGATGAGGTAATGCTTTTCTTCGGTCTCGAAGGGAAGGGCACTGGTGAGTCGGCCGTCGACGTCGGTAAAACGGATCAAGTGGGAAGCAAAACCTTCCGGGTAGAAGAGTTTGATTTGTTCCAGGACGTCGTCGTCCAACTTCTCGTAGTTTTTGATTACGCGTGGTTTGCTCATGGAAGTAGTAGATTAAAACAGGGTGTAATAATTCCCTTAGTAGGGGAGAATATTGATTTAATCACTCAGCACACATTGCGAGTATTTCTGCAGCAATATTAGGGTTGTAAATTGAATTGGGAGCAGATTTTTTTCAAATCTTAAATATTTAATGCTGGGTTTACTTTTTAGCTCGGTTTAGACTGTCTTTTGTGCTGCCGGAATTTATTGTTTTCTCTGATGTAGCCGGGAGGAGGGTAGGGGCTACTTCTGTATAATTACGGGGTGGAGATAAGGTGAATGCTGATTTTACGACAGGTTCTCCTTGATTCAATGGTCAGGAGGAGAACCGAGTACCGTAAAAAGAAAAGGGGGTTAATAAATTGCGGGGCAGGATTTAAATGTCTGAAAAACAGTGTTTTAGACTGTTCTAGTGCTGTGTTTATCCGTATATAAACGCATATAAACGTAAGTATGCGTATAAATGACGGCTATTCTTGACCAGTGCTTTCATCTTTGGGGCCGATCAAAATTATTACTTGTGTCTCCTCCACTTAACCAGATTCAATTGGTTGGCCGTGCCGGCCACGACGTTGACCTCCATTCCCTTTCCGATGGTACGCCACTGTCCCGACTACGCTTGTATCAAGACGGTGAAGACCGTTCGGGGACACCTGTGTCCTCTGCCTTTATGCTTAATGCCTGGGGTACCCTCGCGGAGTCCTTCCATGAGCGCGTCCGACGAGGGGATACGCTCTTCGTACAGGGCCGGTTACACATCCGCTCTTTTCGTCAGGGAGGGACCCAGCATTTCAGGCCCGAGATTCACCTCTCGACTTTTTATATCCTCGAGCGAACACACCGTCGGCCAATTACTTCAGCTTCATTAGACTCCGTATTTACCCAATAAGCATCCTAATCCTCATGAACCAAATCACCCTCATTGGCCGCCTGGCCTTTCTGCCCACTTATCACTGTACTGGCGAAGGACAGGACCTGGTCCGGTTTGAACTACGTACTGCTTCTTCCTCCGAACCCGATCAATCTGAAGCACACCATTGTACTGCTTGGGGCCCGGCAGCCCTTGACTTGCACCAACACCTTAAGCTTGGAGATCGCCTGTTGATCAACGGCGAACTACGCTATCGCCGCCGGAAAACCCGGCAGGGCGGAACGCTGCGCCTTCCTGTAATTTATGTTCGGGGGTATACCTATTTGGGGCGGGGGGGTGGGGGGGGGGGTGTGGGGGGGGGGCGTTTGGTGCTTCGCGGGGGCGGTGTCGCGCGCATCTGCGCCCCGGGACCCCGCTCGTCGCTTCGCGCCTTGCTTCGTCCCGGGCAATCTTAGGGGGGGAGTCGCTATGCGAC
>JBGCFZ010000194.1:0-9659 GCA_045110355.1 Lewinella sp.
TGCCAAATTTATCAGAACTTCTGCGCAAAAGCTTGCTCACCACAGGCGCTTTTCTGGTAGGCCCGCTTTTTGGCGTGCTCGGTCAGATCTACCAAACAGGTGCCAATGCCTATGACTTGTTTTTCGCCTGGGCGATGTTCATCACCATCTGGGCAATTGTCATTGACTTTGCTCCCTTGTGGTTGCTGTTTGTCGGCTTATTGAACATTACAGTAGCACTTTATGCGGAACAAATTGCCAGTGGGTGGGACTTTCCATTCACCTACATGTTACTCTTCGGGCTCAATGGCCTGGCTACCGTATTTGTTCATCTGGTGCCTAAGCGCTGGTCTCGAAAGGCGTACCCCGATTGGCTGGCGAAGGTATTTGCCTTAGGGGCCATAGGTTGCGGTACTGTTGCCTGTTTTAGTGCTGTTATAGACGAGGGTGGCGGAATTGCCGGCCTGTATGTACTGATCGTGGCCCTGGTGTATGGGCTCGCCAGGCAGTACGCCATAAAACAGAAAAATCTATTTTATCTGGTAGCCATGACCTTCAGCTTGATCGTGATTGGAACTGCACTTATTCTCAAGATTGATAATGATGGTGGTGGGTTTTTCCTCGCTACCTTTTGGGTGCTGTGCACCACCATTGGCAGTCTCTTTTACCTCAACCGCTTTCGTAAAACCTGGAGCCATGCGTGAACAACAATTAGCTGATGATTTGGAGTTGCTCAAATCGGGCGTAAACCGGCCACTTCAAGTCGATGAAGCAGCAATACTTGCCGAATTCAGACATGATCTTGAGCATGAGGGATCCTTGGGGATGAAAGTACTCTCTATCCTAGGGGCATTCTTGGGGACCATCTTCTTTCTTGGTTTCATCTTGGTGACCGACGTTTACAACTCCTCCGCGGGCTTAGCCCTTACCGGATTGGTACTCTTAGTGGGCAGCTACGTTCTTAGCCGGCCGAAAAACGCTAGTTTGATCGCCGACGCCTTCAGTGTGTCATTGGCCACTTGTGGGTATATCTTGTTGCTGATAGGACTTGAAGATTCCCTCAATTCCGAACGGGTTTTAGCGCTGATAGGAGCATGTATTGCGGGCATTATCCTGGCAGTAAACGACAACCGTATTGTGACGTTTTTGGCTACGACAACTGCCGCAGGCTGTCTGCTCTTTTTGGCCTCGGATGCCTGGGAATCAGATGGTGCTCACCTCTTTGTGGGGCTTACGGCTTTATTGATTACCGTTTGGTTTCTGTTGGAAGGAACCTTGCTGAAGGCATCAGACTTAATTGCTCGGCGATACGATGGTATCCGAATCGGGCTGATCTTCGCCCTGTTAATGGGGGCCTATCACCTTAGTGATTTTCGCTGGTGGATGGAGCTTCCCCGCGAGGCTAACTGGTACGTTTCTGTGGTGTTGATTCCTTTAACCGGACTTGTCGTCTGGCAAGTTTTAAACCAGTTCGTCAAAGTACCCGCCACAAAGGTAGTATACCTCTTTGGCGCGCTCACCCTGCTTTTACCCACGGTGTTTGCACCTGCGATCTGCGCCGCTTTGTTGATCCTGATCCTGAGCTGGCGTTCCGGCTATCGAACCGGAGCGGTTATCGCAGTTATTGCCCTAATCTACTTCGTCAGCCGTTATTACTACGACCTCAACCTGACCCTTTTGGCCAAGTCCATCATCTTATCGGTCTCCGGTATCCTGTTCTTGGTCGCCTACCGTGTTTTATACCAAAAAATCAGCCCGTCATGAAGCCTTTTATCCGCGCCCTGGTGATCGTGAACCTGATCGCCTTACTTGGATATACCTTGTTCTACGTACAGACCAAGGAGACTATTCTCAAGGAAGGTGACTTGCTGCTCTTCGAGCTTGCGCCAGTAGATCCCCGTTCCCTGATCCAGGGAGATTACATGGTCCTCAATTATGCAGCCAGTCGGAGCTTTAATCGCGACAGCCTTTCGAAAACCGGCTACATGGTCGTGACAAGAAATACTAGAGGAGTAGCCGTAAGGCAGCGATTTCAACCGACAACCACGCCGCTACATGAAGGAGAATTCATTGTCAATTATACTATCCCAAATTGGCGAATGAACATCGGTGCAGAATCTTACTTCTTCGAAGAAGGTACTGGGCCGATATACGAAGCTGCCAAATACGGTGGCCTGAAAATCGATAATGCCGGAAACAGCCTACTCGTTGGGCTCTATGACGAAGATCACCAGCTCCTGGGTAGGAAAATGGGTGAATAATAGAATGGGCGAATGAGAGAATTAGGGGAATACCTAAATCTCCCTACGAACGTAACGTGTATGCACTTGCGGTAGCCCCTCAAGAATCGAGATTCACCAATCGAGAATCGAGAATTTTACGAGCGCAGTGAGCCCCCCCCCATGCGGCAGCCATTCCCTCATTCCCTTACCCTCCCATTCATTTAAACGTAGAAACCCAAGCCACGGCTTCCGAAACCTTCTGTCGTTCCTTTTCAAGATCCGCCTCAGTATATTGGTAAGCCTCCGCAAAGACAGTGAGTACTTCTTCCAGTACGGGCTCAATGCTCGGCATGTCGAAGTACAAACGGCCGCTGCGGCGTTCCACCCAGTCGATGGGGTAGAGGGCTAGTTCGTTTTCGATGCACCAGGCAGCTTCTGCACAGGCCAGGCGCGCTACATCGGTGCCCTCGTCGCGTTTCAGGGCAGCCTCGATGATGATCGGTGTTTGTTTGCCGTAGTTGCTGACCAAATAGGCCGCCCGGTCCGGAGCTAAGCTAGCTGCTTCCAGCTGCGCCGCAATTTCTTTTTCATAAGCCAGCACGGAGGCAAAATCTGCAAAGGGCCCTCCGGTCAGGTCAATGTTTTTGGTATTGGTTTTTTTTAAGGTGTTTCCGTCTTCCTTCATCTGGTCGCCCATCCGGTCTACCACCCGTTCGGCCATCTTGCGGTAGCCGGTCAGCTTGCCGCCGGCGATGGAAAGGAGGCCCGAAGCAGACTCAAATATTTCGTCCTTACGAGACATTTCTCCGGCCGATTTGCCTTCTTCGAAGATCAGGGGGCGAACGCCCGCCCAGCTGGACTCAACGTCGTCGATGGTAAGGTTGACCGTAGGGAAGATGGCGTTGGTGCCATTGAGCAAGTATTCGACGTCCTCCTTATTGGTAGGAATGGCGTTAGCATCCCCCTTGTAAGGTGTGTCGGTGGTGCCGATATAGGTACACCGCAACCGTGGAATGGCGAACAACATCCGGCCGTCCTCCACGTCGAAGTACACAGCATGTTGTAAGGGTAATCGTTCGCGGGCAACGACAATATGTACGCCTTTGGAAAGAAACACGTGGCGGTCGGTCATGCTTTTGTCCACCGTACGCAGTTCATCTACCCAGGGGCCGGTGGAGCTGATGACGTGTTTGGTTTGTACGGTGATTGATGCTCCGCTGAAACGGTCTTTACAAACCACTGCGGTGATCTGCTTGTCGTCATCGTAAACGAAATCAGTTGCTTCTACGTAATTGAGCGCCGTAGCCCCGTGCTGTTCCGCCGTTTTGATGTTCTCAATGGTTAGTCGGGCATCGTCCGTTCGGTATTCAGCGTAAAAACCACCGCCTTTCAGGATGTCTTTTCGGACGAGCGGTTCGTGCTCAATGGTCTCTTCTTTGGTGAGCATTACGCGTTTGTCGTCTCCCTCCACGTCGGCCAAAAAGTCATACACCCATAGTGCCATGCTGGTGGATAGCTTGCCCAGGGAGCCACCTTCAACGAGTGGGAGCAGCATCTTTTCTGGTCGTACGAGGTGCGGCGCAATTTCGTGCACAACGGCTCTTTCTTGTCCAACCTCCCTGACTAATCCTATTTCAAGATTCTTAAGGTACCTCAGTCCTCCGTGGATCAATTTGGTGGATTTGGAGCTGGTGCCCGAAGCAAAATCGTTGCGTTCAATGACGACTACGTTGAGGCCGCGGCTGGCGGCATCCAGCGCTACTCCGGCACCAGTAATCCCTCCACCGATCACAACGAGATCAAATTTATCGGTCCGTAATTTTTTAATTTTTGTTTCACGATGTGGCGTGGGTTTCATATCGACTACTTTTCTATTGTTATGTACCGCTTAGCACGGGCTGATGTTGTTTAGGGGCGCAACTTACAGGTTATTGATCTGCGTCGCGTAACAGGCTGTAAAGTACGTGCGATGGTTAATTGTTCTGTCATCCTGGCCTTGTATCTGTACTACATTGTGCTACTTTTTATGAAGTTTTTCGTTTTCGGACGCAATTGTACTTTTATCGGGACTCATTTTTTTAGGGGCGCGGTCGCAGGTGCAGGGCCCCCTGTCCGCGCCGCAGGCGCGATCCCCGAAGGGGAAAGGACCAAGAAGCAGGGTAGGGACCGCATTTGATTCTCTGAGGAATACTTAATTTGCGCGGAGAAAAGCAACCAGTCCATGCCCGAAATTATTGCCGCAGGCGAATTACTCATTGATCTCATCAGTACTGAATATGCGGATGATTTTCGTTCGGCAGATAGGTATCAACGGCTGCCTGGCGGCAGCCCTGCCAACTTGGCCATGAACCTGGCCCGCCTCGGGCGGGACGTCGGTTTGGTAGCTACCGTTGGGGTAGACGACACCGGAGGCCTGCTGATCGATGCCGTAAAAGAAGCGGGTGTTGACACCTCCAACATTGCCCGAATAGCTGAGCCAACTACCTTGATTTTGGTCACCAAGAGCCGGGCCGTGAGCGATTTTGAGCCCTATCGTATGGCGGATCGCTACATCTTGCCGCATCAGATGGAGTTACCCGCTGATGTTCGCATAGTGCATACTACGGCGTTTGCGCTGAGCAGAGAGCCGGCACGCGGAAATATTATCAGCGGTATGGAGCGTGCCCGAAAGAACGGTGCCAGGCTTAGTGTTGACTTTAATTATGCGGACAAGATCTGGTCCGCTGATCGGGCAGCTGGTTTGGCCACCCTGACTGAGATCGCCTCCGCTGGCGGCCTGATCAAAGTAAGCGAAGTCGATTTTGAACGCCTCTTCGGCGAGACCGTCATTGATTACCACTCCAGCGCCCAGAAGATCATGGACCTTGGCGCGCACCTCGTTTGCCTGACGCTGGGAGAGGAAGGATGTTTTGTTATGCACGCGGAGGGAGAGTTCTACCTGCCGGCCCGGGAAGTAGAGGTGAAGGATACCACTGGTGCCGGAGATGCCTTCTGGTCGGGTTTCCTGGCGGCACACCTCGCCGGCTACAACTGGGAAGCCTGTGCCCGCGCCGGGCGCGGGATGGCAGAACTTAAACTCGGAACCGTAGGGCCCCTTACCCGAAAGGTGGATTTAGAGAAGTTGTTAAGGGAGGGGTAGGATTATTCATTGCAGTCGAGGTACAACGCCTTGGCCCGAAACATTGCCTCCGTCCTTACTTTGCACCCGCGCGCCGTCGCCCAAATACTGTCACGTTGTGCGCTGTCCCGAATATTTCCCTGAGTAAGTACATCATAAAGTAAGACGTATTTTCCTGGAAATTGCTGTACCCGAATATCGTCTTCCAATGTCTTCAGGAATGTGTCTTCCCTGGTTTCAGGATGGATGCGATGATAATAATCAAAACCAGGAACCACACCGTGGTGCAAGATGGGCGTGTAGTTTTTATCATATTCGGTGGTTAATTGCCGTGCGTCACTAAAGGTTAACGGCTGCCAATAATGGCGCACTACATTGGTTCCTCCAAGAACGAACAGCCAGATAACTACTAGGCCATATTTCCAATTGCCGGGAAGTTTTGTTGTCTCGAAAACATATTTACTGCCCATGGTAGCCAGTAGCCACATGCCCGGTAGCACAAAAAGTAGCAGCCGGGGAATCAGGCTGTAAAACCCAAAACCCGAAACGGTAAGTACAATGAGTAGCGGCCCCAGAAAGAGTATCCGCAGAAACCAACTGCTACGCAACCCACCAATGATCAGCGTAGCACTGCCAAAGAAAATGGCCAGTGCCGTAAACCCAAAAGCAAGTTTAGGCAAGGAGAGCAATAAGTTGCCCAATAGTTCCCAGGGATAATCTCCCTGCGGCAAGGGCAAGAAATAGGTTTGGTGATAATTGTTGAGGTAAGCACTCCCGATAGATGGCCGGAGTATCAGAAAATAGAGCAATAGAAAAGATAAGAGCCAGCACGCTCCAACAATTAACCAAGTGAGTCGTTCGTGTCGCTGATTTTTTGGTGCATCATCTAAAGGAGCTACCAGAAAGCCAATGCCAGCAGCTCCCAAAACAAAAACGGAGGGTAAAGAAAGCCAAACAGAGAAAACACCAACCGCTACCCAGGTGCTTCGGTTGTATCGTTGCCGGTCGAGTGCCATGGTCGTAAGCAAGGCCGCTACGCCGAGATCGATGCTGTAGGGCTTGAGCTCTCCTACGTACCTAAGTACTTCCGGATTCATAAAAGCCAGGGCCAGAGGTAGTAGCAGCCACCAGCCAAGCTGTAGTTTTCTTCCTGCCGTAAAAAGTGTACCAATGGCCAATAGCCCTCCGGCCATGGCAGGGAGCCGAAGAGCACCCTCTCCGTAACCGAAAAGCAATCCGCAAAGCTTAGCCACTACGAGGAAGAGTGGGGGGGCATACTGTCGGTGATGCAGCGGAGAAAATAAGCCGTTAAAGGAGCGGTCAAATAAATTACGTGCCACATTGGCTTCATCCAGAAAAAGTGATCGACCAGCCCACCAGTTGATGAACCAAAGCACGCCCCCGAGGGCAACCAAAGCAAGACAGGACCATTTAAGTGACTTCGACATCTGGCCCAAAAATAGCTTAAAAAAAAGCTGGCTTGCAGCAGATTGACAATCAGTCCCTTGCCGCAGACAACTGCAACTTTTTCTTAGCGAAGAAGCATTTTACTTGCACAGTCCTTATCAGCGATGCTATATTTGCATCGCTTTAGTAATAAGGCACATGGCTGAGCAGCCAGCAGACGCGGATTTAGCTCAGTTGGTAGAGCGCAACCTTGCCAAGGTTGAGGTCGCAGGTTCGAATCTTGTAATCCGCTCTATACGCGTCAAAAGGCCGCTTCCGCAAGGAGGTGGCCTTTGTGCGTTATGTTCGTCGGTAAGTCCTTCTTGGTCGCGTTGGTTCGAACTTCGAGCGCAGCGATCACGACCATGGGGAGTCATCTTGTAATCCGCTCTATACGCGTCAAAAGGCCGCTTCCGCAAGGAGGTGGCCTTTGTGCGTTATTGGTGTGAGTAGTCTTCCTGGTAAACAGTCAAGGCTTAGCCTATGGTAAACAGACATCTTTAGAAGCGCTGAGCACCCCCCTGCCAACTCTCCCCACGGGGCAGGGCTTCAGAAAATGCAAAGCATTTTTTGGCCTTTAATCCTTGCGCTGGGGTAAAAGTAGAAACTTTTCAAGGGAATACTTGCATATTAAAATTAGGTTTTGCTATCTTTGCGCCGCCTTAGGAATAGGGCACATGGCTGAGCAGCCAGCAGACGCGGATTTAGCTCAGTTGGTAGAGCGCAACCTTGCCAAGGTTGAGGTCGCAGGTTCGAATCTTGTAATCCGCTCAATACGCGTCAAAAGGCCGTTTCCGCAAGGAGGCGGCCTTTGTGCGTTAAGTGTGGCGGGAAGCCTTCTCTGGTGAATGGTTGAGGGCTAAGGGAGCGAAGTGATTTTGGGCAGCATCCACTTTGGTTGCTGCTGTGTCCGCCCGCTCCGGGTGCCTGGCGGCCCCGTTCGCTCTCGGGCTAGAAGTCTACGCCCTTAGGCTCAAACGCAAAATTTTCAACCCGATACAACAATTCCTCGCACAAAAGCGTACATTTGCAGCGCACTCACGGGAGTGCATAAACCTGATAATGCCAAAACGGCATTATCAGGTTTCTTTTTACTTAAGCATCTTAGTCTACTATGTACGAACTTAACGAAGCATACGCCCAACATTTAGAGGCCATTGCTGAAGCCATTCAGGCCAGCCCAAATCTTGCCAGCTACCTCGAAGAAGAGGAGGATCAATTTTATGACGCACTTAAGTTGGAATTTGAGCCGCAAATTGAACAGGCGTATTTGCAAATGATTGATTTTAGCCCATTAGAAATTGAATCTTTTGAGCTGAAACTGTTAGATGAGCGTTTTGAGGGACTCTTCTTACCACGTGTGCTGGGTTACTCAGTCCTTCGGGGTGAGGTTACCGCACATTACTACTACGCGCGGCAGAATAACCACTTCGGAGCTATTCTGAAGGCGATTGCCCAGAACAGTAACTTTGACCAATTGAGTAGTCGGATTGGCCAAAGTGTACAGTGTGGGTTTGCGCTAAGCAGCGACATCTTTGTAACGAGCCTGGTCAACAATGTTTCCAGTAAGCGGGTACGTCAGTTCCTGCAGGCACAGCGTAGTAGTGACGCCCGCACAATGGAAGGTCGGCGTAGAATTGAACGACGCTACCGCCGTCAGTTTAAAGGTCGTAACTACCATTACGCGCCTTTCCCGGTAGAGGTCGCTGAGCTTACTTCTCATTCTACGGCTCTCATCGATTTTCTGCTCTACCGCGTCAGTGGCTCGTTGAATAACGATGCACTGTTGCCAACGTTGCACGAAATGGTTACCCGCCCCGAATTTGCCGGGAGGGAGGAGATTTTGAAGCCAGTTGCGATCTACGGCGCTTACTTTACACCTACGGATGAAGGAGAGCCAGAACTTATCGCAGCCGTTAACCGTGAGCGTAAAGAGCAGCCAGAAGCAACTGCTGATGCTATCCTGAGCTTCATTCTTGGACTAAAGAACAGTACTGCTGTTCCTTTCGGACCAGAACAGGAGCAAATGCTGGGCGCCATTATTGATCGTTCCATTGACGATGATTTGACGGCTTACTTTAATTTGACAGATAAAATCCATGCTGATGGATTTGTTAGCCCCGCCGTTCAGGAAGCTATTCAGGAGGAACAGCCTAAGCACAGTGGCATGAGTAATTTTAACGAGAACATTCGCCAAACGATTTATGGGTACTTCGCTAAAGTTGCTGCTGGTCTTGGAACTTCAGAAGAAGAGTATATGCAGTGGTTCGAAATATCTGGCAAGCAAATTCCTGCTTACATAAAAGTATTTGGAAACGAGTCCTTTAATCAGCAGCTGCGCGGGCTGGCTAAAAAGTACACCAAAGAATTGCTGAAAGTCTACACCAATAAACGTGGCAAAGACTACCGGGACATTAAGAAAACCACCATGACCACCTGGATGGCCTATGGCTTTATGACCGAGAAACAGTTGAAGGAGTTTTTCAAAACACCCCGTAAAAAGAAAATTGAAGAATAGGTTTACTTGTCTGAACACTGGAAAAAAACGGCCGGTTCCTTGAAATGGAACCGGCCGTTTCTTTGTTTTATCCTTAAAAGTTGGCTTATTGTCCCGTCATGTACTTTTCACCTTGCTATTTAACCTAGATGTCCAGACTCGTTATTATTTCCAATCGCCTACCTATTACAATAAATCGGTCGGCCGGAGAACTGCATTATCACCCTAGTGCTGGCGGGCTTGCCACCGGCTTAAACTCTCTCGACGAGGACTATAATAAACTCTGGATTGGCTGGCCAGGACAAGACATCGCCGATGAATGGGAAAAGGAAAGTATTCGGAACGATCTTGCTCCACGTAAGCTGGCGCCGGTTTTCCTGACGGAACGAGAAATTGA
>JBGCFZ010000195.1:0-16017 GCA_045110355.1 Lewinella sp.
GGGGTTGAAGGAGTTGGAATGATGAACCTCTGGTACGTAAGGTGAATAATGTTTTTACTAGTGCAGTGTAAACTAAGTTTGTTGACTTTTGTGCTGGTGGATTTTATTGGCTGGCAAGGCGGTAAAACCGGAGTTTAGCCGTAGCTAAATGAGGATTTTACCAACGCAGCCAGTCGATAAAAGACGCCGCAGAAAAGGCAATGAAATTTAGTTTACACTGTACTAGTAACCCGGATTCTGTGTCAGGCTTGGGTTATTAGTAATTTCCAGAGGAGGAATTGGGAGTAAGTAATCCCTGGATGGGTCAAAGTTCTGTGTACCCATTTGTTCAATTTCAAAACCATTAGGACCAAATACTTCAGGCCCCAATTGTCTTCTGACAATATCGTACCACCTTTTATGTTCAAAGGCAAGTTCTAATCTTCTTTCTTCCATCACATCGGCAATGGTCGCTCCAGTAATATTTGCGGGTACAGCACTAGGCGCGCCTGTTCCGTCACCGTTTCTGGCTCTTTCCCTAACCATATTTATCCATGCATCAGCCTCTGCGGTTCTACCGAGTTCAATGGCAGCCTCTGCTGCAATCAAAAGTACCTCTGCATAACGCATCAGCTGGTAATTAGAATCTGAATCCCGGCCGCTGGTATTGGCTATAGGCGTATCACCCGCCATTGCCGTGTATTTAGAAATATGTGGACGGTTCGCATTACGAACATCCGTGCTAGAAAAGTTAGTAAAAGGAAGCACATTGCCACTGTTATCAACAGCTTCTGCATCAAAATTGATTTCTTTTCTATAGTCTCCGTCGTCCCAGGTATCATAAACTGCCTGAGCCGGTACCATAACAGACCACCCTCCCGTAGCGTAGTAGGTTGCTTGACCATAGAAACCTGTAAAAGCGGCTAAGTAATCTCTTGATTCATCACCAACATTCGTTGCAACAAAATCTATAACGAATAGAGGTTCTTTCGATGCATCGGTGTTCACTGCATGGAAAATATTTCGGTAATCTGGTTCCAAAGCTAAATCGTATGTACCCGCATTGTTAATGACATCAGTGGCTTCATCATAGGCCATTTGGTAATCTCCACGAGTTAGGTATACACTGGCAAGATAAGCACCTGCTGCAGCTTTACCAGGAAGCGCTCTATTCGCTCGTGTGTTTGGCAAGGTAGCTTTAGCAAATTCAAAATCTGCAATGATACCCGCATACACGGTTTCTGCAGGTGTTCTTGGCGCAATTGATGCTTCGGCAGTAGTAGTTTGCTCGTCCAAGTATGGTATGTCTCCAAAAAGTCTAACCAAATGGTAGTAAGCAAAACCTCGGATGAAACGTGCCCGGCCAGCTATTTCATCTATCACAACCTGATCTACTCCTTCAACAAGTTCTAACTCTCTGAGGGTTTCATTTGCCCCTCTGACCATTTGATAGAGACGAGGCCAAAAACTTCTTTCCGGATTGTTCGGATTTAGTATCAATACATTACTAGCGGAAACGGTAAATTGATCGTGTTCAATTCTTTCAGCCGCAGTAGAGGGGTTTCCGATATCCACCATGTCCGATCGTAACATAAGCGTCAGGCCTAAGCCTCGCGACAAAAATGCCCTGGCCGTTAGATTGCCGTATGCACCATTAACTGTAGTCTCGACCGTTGGTAAGTCAATACTCCGTTCACTCGGCTCCAATTGACTTATAGCATTCTCTTCTAGATCTGAACACGCCGGAATTGATAAACCAAGTATCAGCGTGAATAAAATTTTAATGTTTTTCATCTTAAATTAGTTATCTTTTTATGACTGATCTGACTCATGAATATGAAACAAATAAACTTCATTTTGCTTGTCTTGCACTCACCGTTCTTAAAGGTTCTTTCCGTCGCGATGTGCTGAAAAAACCAAGAACGGTGAGAACAAAAATGCCAAGTCAAAAGACAAATTTTATTTATTTCACGTCCTTTAGAATTTCAAATTAACACCAACGGTTACTGACCTTAAATTGGGGTAGTTTCCATAGTCGTGCCCTTGAATGATGTTATCATCTCCACTGCTTTCGCCACCACTGCCAAAATAACTAACCTCAGGGTCCAATCCAGAATAATTGGTGAAGGTTAGTAGGTTTTGTGCACTTACCGACAATCTTGCAGAACTGAATCCAAGCTTTTGCATAAGCCCTGATGATAAATTATAACCCAGGGCGACGTTCTTTAGTCTTAAATAGCTTCCGTCCTCTACAAAGCGAGAAGACCGTTCTCTACCTCTGACCGCGGCACGGGGTATGTCCGTATTCGTGTTGTCCGGCGTCCAGGAGTTCAGTAAATCGGTCAATCCATTACTGTCACCATTGTACAATTGAACAGCGGTGAGGTTGTAAATATCTCCACCTACGGAACCCTGGAAGAAGATATTCAAATCGAAGTTCTTATAGGAGAAGCTATTACTCAGGCCAAGGGTGAAATCAGGATTTGGATCACCGATAGCCTGCCTGTCATTGTCATCGATAACACCGTTAAAATTGCCATCTTCATCCGCCACCTCGGCAAATAATGGTTCTCCAGGAATTGCGTTCCCATTTCCATCGAAAGACCTGCCTTCTAAAGCTGTTCCTGCGGGAATATCTCCACCCTGGTACACCCCTCTGTAATCTAATCCCCAAAAAATGCCGAGGGGGTCGCCTTCTCTCAGTATGTAAGTTGAACCACCAGCGAAATACCCCGGAGCACCGTTACCGATAATTTCCGTTCCGGAAGATAATTCCACCACCTGATTCCTGTTTATCGACACGTTGAAATTACTCTTCCAGCTAAAGTTTGCGCTGTTGACATTGGTTGAAGTTAATGAAAACTCAAACCCCTTATTATTGATCGAGCCCACATTTCGAAGGACGTCCAGGTCAGACGTTCCTAAGTAAAAATTTGAAGCTCGGTCTACGGCCAGAAGATCTTCCGTATCAATGTTGTAATAATCTGCGCTTATCGCTATTCTACCTTCAAACAGGCCTACATCTAATCCAATATTCGTCTGATATGAAGTTTCCCATTTCAAATCCGGATTGGCTTCACGAGCGAGGTCTACACCAAAAGCACCGTCAACTTCTGAGGGAGGCTGAACGCGATACGTAGCCAGTGACTCGTAAGGCCCAATGGCTTGGTTACCCGTTAGTCCATAACTAGCCCTTAATTTAAGGTTGGATATCGTTGGGTTGTCAACCAAGAAGTTTTCTTGTGAAATCTTCCAGCCTACAGCGACGGAGGGGAAAATTGCAAACTTATTGTTTGCCGCAAAGTTTGATGCACCATCTCTACGAACGGTGGCAGTAAGCAAATATTTGTTCTGCCAGTCAAAGTTAAGTCGTCCAAAAACTGACTCAATTTCAGACTCTGAGAAACGAGAATCAACGGTACGCTGATCAATCTGACCTGCTTCCAGGTTATAGAATGAAAACGCATCAGTCAGTAGTTCCCGGGCACCGGCCTCAAGGCCCTCTGTAGTACTTTTTTGATAGGAATGCCCCGCTAATAAGGTCAAATTACCTTGCCCGACTGGTTTGGTATACGTTAGGTAGTTCTCGTTAAGAAGCCTTGTTCTTTTTACGGATTCCAAAAATGCTCCACCAGCAGAAAGCAGAAAAGTTTGTGGCTTAAAATATCCTTCCGTACTATTCTGCGTTCTGTAACCTAAGGTAGTTTTGAAACTCAAACCGTCAAATATCTGAAAATCAGCATATAGGTTGGTTCTTACATTATCAGTTTTAGTTTCATTGGTTATTTGTGTAGCAACCGCCCATGGGTTTTCGATATCATCTCCCACGGTATTCTGAGAAAAGTTCCCAGCATCATTAAACCTTCCAACGTCAGGCGAGAACCGGAAAGCCAAGGCTACAACATCATCTCCTCCACCGTTTACAGAACCAATGGCATCACTTCCCGTCGATTGGGTTGAGACACCATTTTGTTCGCTTCGACTAGAAACAGTGTTCAAGCCAATTTTCAACCTGTCACTGACTTTGGCGTCTACATTGGCTAAAAACTGAATCTTGTTAAAATTAGAGTTAACAACGATTCCCTCCTGGTCAAAATAAGTACCAGACACGTAGTAATTAACATTGTCACCTCCTCCGGAAACTGAAAACTGGTGGTTCTGCGTACTACCCGCTCTGTATATTTCGTCTTGCCAATCTGTATCTGCTAATCCCTGAGCATAGGGGGTATCTCCCGCATTGGTACGAATCATGTTTTGGTACTGAGCAAACCCTCTTGCATCCAGCAAATCCAACCTATTGGTCGTTTCCTGAAAGGAATAATTAGAATTGAGCTCAAGGGTTACTTTTCCAGACTTACCTTTCTTGGTAGTAACCAGGATAACTCCTCCAGACCCTCTAGAGCCGTAGATGGCCGTTGCAGATGCATCTTTCAATATCTCTATGGATTCTATATCATTTTGTTGAGGAAAGGAAGCACCAACAAAACCGTCCACTACAACAAGTGGGTCACTACTTGCATTGAGTGATGAGCTACCGCGCACGCGAATTGAAATGCCCGCTCCGGGCTCGCCACCATTCTGCGTTTGAACAGATACCCCAGCTGCCCGGCCCTGAAGTGCCTGGCCAGCATTCAATACGGGAAAAGCTTGAATATCTTCGGCCTTCACCGAGGAAACACTACCCGTAATATCACTCTTTTGGACACTTCCATAACCAACTACTACAACCTCATCTAATACCGTTGAATTTGTACTTAGTGAAATGTCGAAGCGAGTTTGTGTACCAACGGGAATAGCTTGCGATTCAAATCCGGTATATGAAAATTCCAATACCGCGTTGGAAGGAACTTCTAAACTAAAATTTCCATCGTAATCGGTTACTGTACCCGTGGTAGTTCCCTGTACCCTTATAGTAACTCCAATTAGACTTTCACCGTCCTCATCGGTAACCTGGCCGCTAACCGTTCCTTGTGCGTAGATACTGGTTGTAGCCAGGCATAAGAACATAAAAAGAAGGCATAACACCTTATTGGTGCGCCCAGCATGACTTTGTGAAAAGTATTTCATAGAATATTTTTTTAAAAAAAAGTGGCTGGATTTTCGTTACAAAATCGCCTCAGTAAAGCTCCTCTTAATACTGGGACCAACCGCTTTAAAATCGCTAAGAAACTTAAGGCAAGCCTACTTCTCAGCCAATGATTTAGTTTCTATTTACTAGCATTTGACGCATTTCGGCCTTAAAGTGTGCCTGGAATTGGCCCTCAAGCTAACTGCTGACAAATATTGTTCTGATGTAGACGGAATGAGCGCGCCTGGCCTTACTTAAGTAACCGAAGAACCAACGACTGATTTGCTAGGTAAACCGAATGGTTAAGTTGAGACACGCTCTTAGTTCTTAGTGCTCCTAATCCTAAAATAATGATGGAGTAATGAGCAACTTGTAAGCTGTGAGTGTACAGCTAATTTGAATGATCGCTTTCAAGGTGATAAAGGCAGTAACCAAAGTGTAAAATAAGGAGCGTCTATCCAGACGCTCCTCACTTTACTACTTAAACTTAAAGCTCCTAAGCATTCTGCTAATTAAAGCTTACAATTCTTCACCCACGGTTACTTCCGAACAGTTAGGGTGGTATACGGATTCAGCATTGATAACATTTCCGTCAGCGTCTGCGGGGTCCAAATCATCACCTGCCGTATAGCCCTGGAAGTCATCACTGAAAGCGATCACCTCAGATCCTGAATCAGAAGAGTAGATTACGATATTATCAACGTGAAAAACTTGGTCAGAAGTAGACGAAGTCGAATTGTATTTCCACTGGAAATTAAAAGCACCATCTTTGGTCGCCTCTAAGTGACCTGGCTCATCACCTTCGCCACCGTTAGTGGTACTGAGGGCATCGGTGTTCACCACCTGGCCGTTCATCGAAACGCTAAAGGTTGGCGGGGTCGAGCTATCAGCAGCGGCTGCCCAACTTACTTCAACCGGAATCCATGCATCAACTACTGGATCAGGAAATGTTGCACTTGCTATAGCAGCATCAGATGCTCCTTCACGGTACTCATGTGGGGCATTGTCCTTAATCCTTACTTCTACAATGGCAAAATCACCAGTTGTCGAAGTGCCGGAAACATTAATAAAACCGTCTGCAGCGCCATCGGCTACTCTGTAGTCGAAAGTGACTCTTCCCGTGCGAATGGAATCCGTAGCTAAGTAACGAAGCTCACCAGTATCACTGTCAAGCAGGTCAGCTATAATCACGTATCTGTTTCTCGGGGCGGTAACCTCAATTGTTGAACTAGTAGTAGCCATTACTCCATCAGTTGCAGTTACCGTCAAGGTAACTTCAAAAGTACCCTCTTCGGTGAAGGTATAAGTAGGACTGGCTTCAGTAGAAGTTCCATTTCCACCAAAGTCCCAGGAAGACGTGAAGGTAGTATTGGTGATTCCGTTGACCACAGAGTTGTTAGTGAAAGCGTAAGTCAATGAATTGTCTGCATCAACCTGCGAGGAAAAATTGGCGACCACGCTTGAGGGGTCAGGGTCTGGTGGTGTAACCATCTCATCATCCTCGCCGCAAGACGAAACCATGGTGATTGATAAGAAAAGACACATCATCAGAATGATGTTCTTGGTGACCGTAGTCTTCATGTTTTGCATGATATTTGCTTTTTGCATTTATTTGAAAATTAGATTAGTTTTTCGGAGGTGTAGTCCGCAGCTTTATTACTGATTTTATGCTTTACGGACAGCATTTTGAACTCGGCTCTTTTGCAGAAAACGAGTAAACTCTTTTTAAGGGTTGATCGAATTAAACCTTCGGAAGCTGCATAGACTCGCTGAAGTGAACCACCTTACTCAGGTGCCGGAGCACAGCCCCTTCAGCCCTATCTACATTTTGCTCCCGGATGTATTGTAGTATCTCCTGATGCTCATAGAGTGCTTTCATTTCTGTTTTTTCGTCGCAGACTTGATACTTGTTATGGCTGGAAATGATGTCTGGTGCGATGACCATCATCAATGATTTCAGTACCCCGTTCTTACTCGCATCCGCTAGGCTCAAGTGAAACAGGAGGTCCTCCTCAACGGCGGGTTCCCCAGCCTTAATTTTGTTTTCATAGTTGGCTAAAGCTTTCTCGATTTCGACGAGGTCAGCAGCCGTTCGTCGCTCAGTAGCTAATTTCACACACTGAACCTCCAGCATCACCCGGGTTTCCACCAGAGCGCCAAAGTCGCTTTCTTCCAATTGTAAAACATCAGTTATCAAGCCTTCGAGGGCAGTGATTCCCATTCCAGCAACAACGGTACCACTTTGTGGTAGCGTGCGAAGAATTCCATAGAATTCCAGTTTCTGTAAAGCATCCCGAACATGGCCACGGCTTACGCCAAGTCGTTCCGCCATTTTACGTTCAGCAGGTAGCTTGTCACCAGGAGCCAATTGCCCCGAAGTAATCAGCGCCCGAACCTGTCGGATGATTACATCTACTGGACTCTCGACTTTAATTTCACTGAAATTTTCTAGCATAACGACCTACATTATTCGTACAGGTTACTTGAACGCGAAACAAATCTAACATTAATAAATTGGTTAACCAAGTTTTGGTCAACCAATTTTGTTTTCGCTTCAATTACTCGCCAATTTGGATTTCTGGAAGCCAATTTCCTTCGGCCTCTGATGAAAACAACACGACTTCATCAACCATAAGACCTGCCGGAGCTAGCCCATAAAAAAGCCCCGCCACTCCATCGTCAGGAGCAGTGGGTCCTTTGTTACAGACCCTGCTCAAAAAACTTCCCTTGCATCCTGCGTCCGCGCCCTATATTTGCCCAACTTTTACCTACCCCCCGCAACTAAAGGAAACCTTGCCCCCGTTTTCGGGCCAACTACTCAGAAAGAATTATGGATTTCATCGCCGAATTAACGTGGCGTGGTATGCTGCACCAGCTTACCCCCGGAATTGAAGAACATCTGGCCGAAGGTCCCCGCAAGGCCTACATCGGTTTTGACCCTACGGCACCGTCGATGACCATCGGCAATTATGTACAGATCATGCTGCTTACCCTCTGGGCACGTGCTGGCCATCATCCGGTCGTATTATTTGGTGGAGCTACGGGCCGCATTGGTGACCCTAGTGGAAAAGACAAAGAACGGCAGCTCAAGACCTACGAAGAGCTGGACAGCAACCTGGAGTTTCAGCGGCAACAGATGCTGCGTTTGCTTTCAGCAGGTTTAAGGGGCGCGGCCGCAGGTGCAGTGGAAGTTAACGAAGCAAAGTTCTCCGTCGTCAACAACTACGATTTCTACAAAGACATGAACGCGCTGGATTTTCTGCGCAACGTCGGAAAAACCCTCACCATTAGCTACATGATGACGAAGGACTCCGTCAAAAACCGCCTGGAGACTGGTATGTCCTTTACGGAGTTCAGCTACCAGCTGCTGCAGGGCTACGATTTCCAGTGCCTCTACGAGCAAGAAGGTGTCACCGTCCAAATGGGTGGTTCTGACCAGTGGGGCAACATCACGGCCGGCACCGAGTTCGTCCGTCGCAACCTGGAAGGCAAGGCCTTCGCCGTCACCACTCCCCTACTCACCAAGGCAGATGGTTCCAAATTCGGCAAATCCGAGGCCGGTAACATCTGGTTGGATGCGGAACTGACCAGCCCGTTCGAGTTCTACCAATTCTGGCTGCGCTCTAATGATGCGGATATTCCAACTTACCTGAAGTACTTCAGTTTGCGCAGTAAGGAGGAAATATTGGCTGATTGTGCCGTTTTCGATACCGATTCTCCTGAGTTCAAGGACATCAGAGACGTAAAGACCCGTCTTGCCGAAGAATTGACCGAACGAGTCCACGGTGCCGATGGCCTGGCAACTGCCTTGCGGGTAACCAACCTACTTTATGGTAAGGCTGCCGCAGAAGACCTCCAGGCGCTGGACGCTAAGACCCTCGCATTCCTGAGTGAGACCTTGCCAAAGCATGCTTTCGCCAAAGCACCACTGACCAATGGTATCAACCTGATGGATTTTCTCGCGGAGAGCGGCATTCTTGCCAGCAAATCAGAAGCCAAGCGAGCCATCCAGGGCAATGCCATTTCGATCAATAAGGAAAAGGTGACAAGCCTTGAAACTGTAATATCGCTGAACGACCTACTCCACGATCGGTTTATGATGGTGGAGAATGGTAAAAAGAAGCGGTATATGGTGGTGGTGGAATAGACGCGCATCGCGCTTAGAGATTGATGGTTTCGTAGATTGATAGCGCTGTGCTCGTGCGGCTGCGCCTTCCTCTAGATGGATAGATGTGATAGATTGATAGCGCTCCGCAAGGGAATGCTCGCTGCGTTCGTGCGTCAGCCCTATCAATCTACAAATCTATCACACCCATAAATCTACCTGATTTGCACCCCAATCCACTCCGTCCCGTTCAGAGGCCGAAGCCAGTAATGGCCTCCCCTAAGGTTGGAAAGATCAACGTTACCGCTGGCGGACACATTTAGTACCTTTAACCTTCGGCCAGCACCATCGAAGACCTCAATGTTATTTACTTCTTCCTCCAGTCCGGTTAAGGTCAGCATGCCGTTAGAAGGGTTGGGATAAACGCCTAATTTGGCCCCAACCTTAACGGAGGCTAATGAGCTAAGGCTACTCCTCCCATCTACATCTACCTGCCGGATGCGGTAAAGATGGGTCCCTACCTGCGGTAAAGCATGCCGGAAGCGATGGCTGATTGTTGCTGCTTCATTCCCTACTGCGGACAGTTGTCCTAATTCGAGGAAAGGACGCTCCGCCACAGCATGCTCCACCACAAAGTAGTCGGTACCGATTTGGTTGGCCACTGACCAATCCAGCCAGGTATCTTTTCCATCATACGCTGCGCGTAAAGGACCAGCCCAAGTGAGTGGCAAAATGGCCTCCACCGTAATGTCCTGCTCCAGCGTATCCCAGCTTTGGAGGTTGTTGCGGACAAACAACTCTACCGAGTAGGTACCGGGTGCATCATAAAGGTGCGTTGGGTTTTCGATGGTGCTGGTGTTACCGTCTCCGAAGCTCCAAAACCAATCGATATCATCGGTGGAGGCATTGGTAAAGTCAACACTTAGTGCCGTTATGTCGGCAGAGAACCCTGCCGTAGGCTTGTGTTGCCGCCAGAGGAATTGGTTAACGCGTGGCAGCAGGGTATCCCAATAGGCGTTGGGGCCAGTTCCGTTGCTCCAGGTGCCATTGTCCGTGCCGTAGAATTCATGCTCGCCACCGGGGACGAAGTAGGTTTCAAAATCGGCGGTACCATTAATCGCCAACTGGTCGCTGATCGGGCCACTGCCGGTTACGTCGGGAAAGGCGGAGAAATTAAACGGAGGGCCGGAATTGAAGGGTACTGTACCATCCGCCGTTCCGTGCGCCAGGTAGATGGGTTGATCGTCGGAAGCATCTACCAGGTCAATGCCTGCTACCGCTCCCCACAGGTTAATCACGCCATTTGGCGTGCCACTGAATTCGGAGTTAGTACCGGCATCGGGTGGTCCGAGGTCGGGGGTCGTCCGCAGGGTGATAAGATCGAGGTACTGTACTTCTCCTGCTTCTGGGGGGACTTCTGCCACCTGCGTCATGTAAATGCTGTGCAGGGCGATGAAGCCTCCAGCGCTGCTACCGGCCAGGTAAATCTGGTCGGGGTCAACGCCGAGGGCAGCGGCATTCGCCCTAAAATACCGCACTGCCGTGCGGCCATCCTGGATGCCCCGATAAACGGCACGGGTGCCGTGCAGCCCCGCATTGGATAAGAACCAAAAGCCTTTACGATAGTCAATGCTGGCGGTTACGTAGCCTTTCCGGGCAAAGGAATCGCATAATGCCACGATGTCGTCGTGGTTTCGGTTCCCGTTGATGAAGCCTCCGGAGTGAGCGAAGATGATGGCAGCTCGTTTATCATGCGTATCTCCGGTGGGCTCATAGACGTCCATCACCAAATCGCCGATCGTCGTATTCGTTTCATTGGAGGTAAACCCGTTGAGGAAAGGAGCTTGTCCGTAGACCACATTACCGGAAACTGTACTGGAAGCAGCAATGTTTTCTACATACCGACGTGTTTGACCGTAAGCGGTTACCGTAAAAATCAGGAAAGAAAGAAGCAGCGAGAGTTTCATATGAGGACCATTAAAAAGACGCTTCATCCTCTAGAATGGATGAAGCGTCTTAAGGCTCAAGATAAGCATTCGGCCTGACAGCGTTCTCGCTAGTTAGGGCTTAACCAGGGCAAACGCATCAAAACAGAATGTATAACCATAAGGTTGATTTCCTGTTAGAACGACCGCAGGGAGCTGCCACATGCGGCAGCTAAATCAAGAATCGAGTATCGCATATCGCCAATCAAAAACGTGGCAAACGAAGTTTGATGCGTTTGCCCTAGGGCTTAACGGCCACCCAGTCCTTTCTGGCAACCATCGCCTCGAATCGTTGCAGGAACGAAGTCAGCTGATCGGGTGCATCGAAATACACTTCTACCTTTTTCATCTCCTCCCCTCCCACATTATCGGGAAAGCGAAGCACCGTTGCCTGTATGTCTGACGGGATGGTTTTGATGTTGTTGGGAAAGACGGCTGGAAGTTGCTGCAGGTTCAGTGAATCCAAGCCAGAGATCAGGGAGTTGTACTCCCTGGCATTGAGCCGTATCCGGTATTCCCCTTTCTTGTCCATATGTTTTTTAGCGTTCAGAATCAGCTGCCGGTCATTCGTCAGGGTGAGGCTGTACTGTTCGCATTCTCCATAGCAGGGCGTTTTGCTGATGGCAAAAATGGGGCGGTCATAATCAAGTACGGGCTTTCCTGCAGTAGTAGGTGTGGGCATTGCCTGAACATTTTTAGTTTTCTGAGGATCAGCTTCACCTGACACGGCCACCTTGTCTGCCCTGGAGCCAGGACGACGGGCGGCAGCAAGATCTTCTGCCGACAACGGCTCAACTTTAGTTTTCCCCTCATCTATCAGGGCGTCTTCGGTCTGTTTAGTCATCCCCATCGACCGTTCATCCATGTCTTTAGAAGGCATGGTATTATTGTCGGGTTGGTTGGCGGGAGCCAGGAAGGAGCCCTCAGCAGATGTTGCATCACGGTTGCAACCGAGCAATAGAGAAAACAAGAGGATGGAAAGAATGGCGTAACGCATGGTTGGTCTGTTGGTACTGTTGGTCTTATTGGAGCAGTTCGGTAATTAAGACAATGTGTTGATGCAAATGTCACCGTAACTGCACAAGGCAATCGTTAAAAGAAGATTAAAGGTAGGGTGTTTCAGTAAGCAGGAGTACCGCAACTACCCCACCCTGCTGTTTGGGAAGCTCTAATGGCACCTGCGGCCGCGCCCTTTTTAGTTCCATAGTCCATAGTGAATAGTTCAATTGTACAGCACACGCTAAGAGAATATGGACTATGGACTATGAACTAAATTACTTCTTCTTAGCCTGTTGCTTCTGCTGTTCCTTAAGTGCCTCCTGCAACCTTGCGGAGAAGCCGGTGGTCTTTTTAGGTTTCTTCTTGTTGGCATCCATTTTCGCCTTCAACTTATCGTGGTCAATCAGGAAGTTCTTCGTGATGATCGTCTGTGCGATATTGAACGTATTGGAGAAGAGCAGATAAGCGGTGAGGCCGGACGCAAAGCTATTGAAGAAGCCCAGGAACATGATGGGCATGATGTACTGGAAGTACTTCATCATGGGTTGAGCACTGTAGTCCATGTGCTTACTGTTGTAGTAAGCGTAGATAACCGTGGTGATGGCCCACAGCACGGCGAACAAACTGATGTGGCCCTGCATGAAGGGAATCCACTCAGGAATCTTGGTCAATACATCGTAGGTACTAAGGTCGCTGGCCCAGAGGAAGCTTTCCTGTCGGAATTCAATTGACGCCGGGAAGAACCGATACAGTGCAAACCAGATGGGCATTTGCAGCACCATGGGTAAACAGCCGCCCAGCGGACTCGCCCCGTATTCCTGATACATCTTCATTTGCTGCACCTGCTGTGCCTGAGCATCGTCTTTGAGCTTAGCCTTCATTTTCTCTAACTCGGGCTTGAGCAACTGCATTTTCACATTACTAACCAGCATTTTATACGTCAGCGGATAGACCAATAGCTTCACGATCAGTGTCAGCACCAGGATCGCAATTCCCATATTGCCGATAAAGCTGGACAGAAAATTGAACAGTGGGCGGATGATCCAGCGGTTGATGCCCCCAAAGATGGAGCGACCAAAGCTGATAACATCCGTCATGTCATAGCCGATAGCACGTAAGCGGTCAAATTCGTTGGGGCCAACGTAGAATCGCATGCCAACAACCTCAGAAGCGGACTTACCCACCGGGATATTGATGGTAGCAGAAACCTGTTTCAGGTCCAGGCTTTGGTCCAGATCATCGGGTGCGACGGTTGCGAAGTGCCCCCCAGGCGCAAAGGCATCGTCGGCAATCAAGGCAGAAGTAAAGAACTGCTGAGAAGCAGCGGCCCATTTCAGTTTCTCTTCCGGTACATCTTCCGTATCTGATCCATTACAAGAGCAGTAGCTGGAGCTTTCATCGAGCGGCTTGAAATACATGGTGGTATAACTGGCCTCGTACTGGCTGTTTTTCTCGATCTTATCCATGTGGTTGTCCCACTGCAACTGGATCGTTTCGTTGTGGGCGAGTACCTGATTGAGTCCTTCGAAACGCAGGTCATAATCCATTAGGTAAGTACCATCAGTTAGCACATAGCGTTGCTCGAAAAAACCGCCATTGGAGGCAGGGGCACGCATGACCAACGTCTGGCCTTCTAAGGTTGCATCGAAGTACAGGTCACTGGTTTTAATGCCTGCACCCGTTACACCATTGACCGGCAGGACGTACTCGAACCGGTTTTTCTTATCGTCCATCAGGTAGAGCGGAAGCTTGTTTTCCGAGCCATCCTCGTTCTCCGTTATTTTGGCATACTCCTTTAGTTCAACCTGTTTGATTCCTCCTCCCTTGGTGTTGAAGGTAACAATGATCAGATCGTTTTCTAAAATGATGTCTTTTGCCTGGCCTGCAGCGGCGGAGGAAAAGGCGCCGAACGCGCTACCGAATTGAGCTGCGCGAGCTGAATCGGTGAGCCCTTCCAGCTCTGTAGGGCTAAAGGGGGCGGCCTCCGTAACCGGAGCCGGGGCCAGCTCAGCCTGGTTGAGGGCGGCGATTGAATCCTGGTAGCGCTGTTGCGTTTCCAGTTCTTCGGCACTTGGCGCAACCATTACTTGCCAAACCGTGAAAATTGCCAGGATCAACACCAGGCCGATGACGGTACTTCTGTCCATCTCCATACGATAGTAACTTTTTCCGTATTATTGAAGCGTTTCCCGACTGATTCATATCTGCCGCTAACGCCCGTTAGGGCCCGCAAAGGTACGTAAGCAAAAACTATGTCAGCACCTTCCTCCGACGAGCGCCCCCCACATTACGACGAGCGGCTGAACATTACGTACACGTCGGCCGAATACGTCTTACATGGTTTTGTGCTAAAAATCGGTCAACGGCATCCAGAATTTGATTTATGGTTAGATGAGCAGGGCTACCTGAATTATGCCTTTTTATCCGCTCACAACCCCAGATCTATTATGCTTTCTCCGGCAGAGAACACCGAGCGGCAGGAGAACCTCCTTGAGTTATTACGGGTAGGCGGCTTGCCCTTTACACCAGCGGAAGGCAGAGAACCCAATGGTGAATGGCGATCTGAAACCGGTGTGTTTCTTTTTGACGTACCAGCGGGAGAAGTCCACGAATTGGCTCGGGTATTCGGGCAAAACGCAGTGGTAGAAGGAAAAATTGATGGGGTTCCTTTTTTGGTTTGGGTCTGAGTGAGTTGGTGAGTTAGAGCGTCACTGAGTTGCTCCGCCGTTACCACTCATTTCGCTTCGCTCATTCGCCTAAGGTGAGCAAGCGTAGCGCCGCGAACGGTACTTGCGGCAGCCACTCAGAGACTCATCCCTTCACTAACTCACTAAAAAGCCCCGAACTTTGGCGGAAGTTCGAGGCAGGGTAAGCCCCAGTCCGAAGACTAAGACTTCTTTTGCTCTGCGCAAAGCGGAGATGAAGTAACCGGGGGAATTTCTTTAGGGGAAACTCCCCAGGACGGGTGGAGACGGCGAGACTCGAACTCGCGTCCAGCGAAAGCGCGAGGCAGCTTTCTACACGCTTATTAACCAATCGAAATTTTCGAGCTCGGGGGGAGTATGGTCACCCACTCATGTCCGAGCCTTAAGTCCTAAATTTCACCAATCGACTCGGACCAGGGTCGGTGGCTAGTTCCAGGGGGGGGTGAAGGCGGCGTGATGTGTATGGAACCTCAACCATGCGGCCTATATACTATGGTTCTAATCAGTGATTAGGCTGCCATAGCGTAGCTGGGAGTGCCAACTAGAATTGTAATCGTTATTTTTTACGGAGTAACCAATCATGCTCCGGCGTGCTTACTACAAAGCTTACTTCCCTGTCGATTCCGGTACGTCCCCGTTAGGACTCCGCGGTGGGTAAACTTGCGGACCTTCATTGGGGTAAACAGTCCATTATAGCGCAAGGTTGCGGGTTAGGAAAAAGAAATAATGAATGAAGGACTTCCTGAGGCTGCAGCGGAGCTGAAGCTGGTTCATCCAACCTTCTAGATAAATGATGGGATGAAGGCTCTTTGGTGTGATGGGGTAATTTTTTGATGGGGATTTGGGGGATGGGGTGGCGGAATTTTTCATTTTTTCAAAAAGTTGGAGTAGCTGATTTACAGGGAGTTACCCAAACCAACACTTCCACAGTCCAACTTTTTAAAAAGTTATCACTGCACCTTTCCATACGCCCCCAGGCACAAATCCCCCACTGCCCCTCCCCCTGAAGCGAGCCCAAAAAAGTAGATCTTAAAAAGCAGAAATGGACAACTCCCTACTCCATAATAACAAAGAAGCGCTCCATCAGCCCAATATTTTTAGCCTCAAAAGACCCTGCGGCTGTGCAAATAAATTCCTTTCCAAGCAGATCGCACGTCGTCCGTGATACCGCTACCC
>JBGCFZ010000196.1:0-8524 GCA_045110355.1 Lewinella sp.
AGAAGTAGACCTGAGCCAACCGCTGGCGGGCCGATGGCTTCGCTATTGGGTCAATCCCTACGGGAAGCTCACCGGCGGCGTCCCGTGGCTGGAAGCCATGGCTGAAAGTGAGTGGCAGACGGAGTCGACAGAAAACGCCACTGCAGAAGAGGCCAGACTGCTTTACGTTGGTTTTACCCGGGCCCGCGATTACTTGATCCTACCTACCAATAAAAACGGTGCGCCCTGGCTCGACCGCGCCTTCGCCCGGGGCGGAGGCACGGTTCCTGTGTTGAGCCCTGACAGTACTGACGCCCCCTTTGACTGGGCTGGCAACGAAGTCAATAAATTTTTACAGACCTGGACGGAGCCACGCAATTTACCCTCGGCACAGCTTCAGCATACGCCGGTCCCCTTCCTCACGGGACTGCGGCCTGGCCGAAAAACATACAAGGACCAGTTCGTATCAGAAGAATGGCTATTGAAGCACTACCCCGACGGGGAGGTGGCCGATCGGTTGAATTACTATACGCCTCCCCCACCCGACCCGGCCAACGACGACCGGTTACTGGGCCAATGCATTGCCAATTTCCAGCAAGGCAGACCACATGAAATGCCCGACGACCTCGCGCTGGAGCGCGCGGCAGGGTTGGTGCGCAACTATTACCCGGGGGGAGAAGTCAGTCCGGAAGAAATGCTCGTACAAAACCGAGCTTTTTCGCAATGGCTGGAGGGAAATTATCCGGGCGCAGACCTCCTTCAGGGCGTCAGCCTGGATTACCAAACGGCAGAAAAAAGAGTGACCATTTCACCAGATTGGATCGTTGCGCTCAATGCAGAGGAAGTTGCCGTGATCGTTAACGTCTATCAGACTGGGAAACAGTTCGATCAACAGCTTCCCACCTATTTGGCTCATTTGGCGCTGACGCAGGATGCAGTGAAAGGTTTAATGGGCAAAGTCGTGCGGGAGGCCTGGCTACACGTACCGGTGATTGGTGGAATGTTTCGGATGGCTTAATGGCACCTAAAAGCCTCCTGCCGGACAGTTCAGGCATTAAGTAGACGTTGGAATAGGGGATTCAATTAACTGTAGTGTTTAGAAAGTAACGGATGTTTTAGTCCGCAGTCTGACCATGAACCGGTTTAACACCGTCTGGAAAGAATGGCTGACTGTTTCCATTATCTTTGCCCGCTCTAATCATCAACACTACATGAAACAGTTTTTTCTTTTTGGGCTTTTGGCCTGCACGGCGATGTTATCCGCCCAACTCAACACTACATTACGTGATAACCTGGACTACGACCAGGCCGTTAATGACATCTGGGGTTACGTAGCCCCCGACGGCACAGAGTATGCAATAGTTGGCACCCAAACAGGAACTTCGTTCGTAAGCTTAGCGGATCCTGATAATATTGAGGAAGTCGCATTCATTCCGGGAGACAATTCCGTTTGGCGAGACATCAAGACCTTTGGAGAGTATGCCTACACCGTCGCAGATCAGGGCAACCAGGGAATTACTGCTTTCGACCTAACTGACCTCCCAAACAACGTCACCTTCCAGCGCAATGTATTTCAGTTGCCAGGTTCTAATAGTTCATTGATTCAGTCCCACAATCTGTACATCGACACCCTGAAAGGTCGAATGTACACCACTGGCGGCAACGAGAACCGTAATCGGATTAATGCAGGCGGGATCGTTATATTCGACCTAAATACGGACCCTTTAACGCCCGAATTCGTTGGGTTTGCCCCAGCAGTCTATTCTCACGACGTTTTTTCTAAGGGAGACACCCTCTACTGTTCAGAGATCTACGAAGGCCGATTGGCGATGTACGATATTTCTGACCTGGACGACATCAAGACGCTTGGCACCACCCTGACGCCTTTCACCTTTACCCATAATGCGTGGACTACCGAAGACGCTCAGTTTGTATTCACGACCGACGAAGAGCCCAATGCGCCCGTAGCAGCATACGATGTCCGTGATAAAAACGATATCAAAAAAACTTTTGATTTCCGACCATTGGGAAGTGTGGGGTCAGGGGTAATTCCACATAATGTCCACGTTATCGACGACTACCTTTCCATTAGCTATTACACCGACGGACTTAGAGTGGCAGATGCCAGCAAGCCAGACAACATCATCGAGGTGGCCAACTACGACACCTGGCTGGGACCCGATGGAGACTTTAACGGCTGTTGGGGAGCGTATCCGTTTTTGCCAAGTGGCCTAACCTTGGCCACGGACCGCGCCACGGGGCTTTATGTCATCGAAGTAGACTACAAAAGAGCCGCTCGTTTAGAAGGAACCATCACCGACGCGCTTTCTGGCCAACCAATCAATAATGTTCAAATAGAGATTGCAGCATCAGAAACCATTGAGTCCACTTCGGATGCTCTAGGAATTTACAAGACCGGTTTGGCACAAGGTGGGATGTATGATGTCACCATTTCAGCATTAAACTATAACCCCATCACTGTTACCCGCTTTCTGGAAAACGGTGTTTGCAGCATTTTTGACACTACGCTCAACACAACCGTTCCCAGGTTCAGCATTGATGTTACGGTTATTGATGATGAAACCGAGGAGGTAATCCCTAACGCCAGTTTTGTTTACAAGAACGCAGACCGCTCCTTTAACATGCTGTCAAATGCTGAGGGAAAAGTAAAAATTGACTTCGTTTTTGAAGGAGACTACGAGTTATACGTGGCCGAATGGGGCTACTTAACGAAGGCTGAATTTGACGTCAGCCCATCAACGCTGGAAGGACGAGTGGTCCGACTAACACCCGGCTACATGGATGACTTCATCACCGATGAAGGATGGACCCTTTCAGGAGACGCCGTCACTGGCGTCTGGGAGCGCGCCATACCTGAGGGCACCTTCTTTCGCAACCTCCCGATGAACCCTGGAATCGATGCTGACGGCGACCTTGGCCAGGAATGTTACTTAACCGGTAATATTGGTGGCGACCCAAGAGACGGAGACGTCGATGACGGTACCACGATCCTTACCTCGCCAACTTTTGGCCCCCTGCGCCTGGCGGAGTTGAAAGTGAGCTATCAATACTGGTTTGCTAATGCCGGGGGAGATCCAATAAACGACACCCTCACCATCAGCATCGCCAATGGGCTAGACACCGCTGTTGTCAAAAAGTATGCTTACGATGGTAATCCACGCTGGATTGCGGACTCTTTCCGCATCGATGAATTTGTTGACGTTACCCGTGGACTCCAGCTTATAGTTTCTACCAGCGACTTTGCAGATGCTGGGCACCTAGTTGAAGCAGGCTTCGACAACTTCCTGGTATACGGTCGCCCTATCCCAGTTGCCACCGACAATCATTTCACCAGTACCCTAAGGGCTAAAGTGTTCCCTAATCCCAGCCAGGAAGCCTTTAACCTCCAGTACACTGGCCAGTCACTGGCCAACCCAAGCATCCGGGTAACGGATGCCCTGGGCCGTACGGTTTCTCAGCAGGCATTCTCAGGTGAATCCGTCAACTTTGGTGCCGAATTGCCTGCCGGTTTATACTTCGCGGAGTTGTTTGATGGGCGTGCCCGGGTTTACGTGACTAAGGTGGTCAAGAAGTAAGGGTGAGGGCTTGTAGTCCGTATGGCACAAGGGAGCGCAGCGACTTTGTGCCATACGAAGCTTCCGCTACAACACACGCCGGGAGCCTAACGGTCCCGTTCGCGTTCGGGCTACAAGCCCCTCAACCTTCCTTTGCACCTGCGGCCGCGCCAAAAAGATCAACGCTTCTCGCAAACGTAAATAACGGAGCTTCCACGCTCAGTATCCAATGTACTAGCTACGAAAGAGTTAAGCCCCTTAAGGCCACCGCTGAGGAGGCCACCACCGTTGTGATACCGCTGACTCATGATCGAAACATAGAATGGATCAAGTGGCATATGGCGGGTAGACACCACCCGGAAACCAGCAGTTTCCACCATCTTTCTCATGGTAAGCGGGCTAAAATGCCAAAGGTGACGAGGTACGTCGTAGGCAGCCCAGTCCGCGCCGTAAGCAGCAGCATCGGTGCTTTTATGGTTCGGTACCGCAATGATCAATTTACCGTCGTTTGTGAGTAATTCATTGAACCTATTCAGGTATTTTTTCGGATCGTAGAGGTGTTCCAGTACGTGCCAAAGAGAGATGACGTCAAAGGAATTCGGCGTCAGCTCTTCAAAGAGCGCCGCTGGTGCATCAACCGTAATGCCAAACTTTTTCCGCCCATAAGTTCTGGCGTCTTCATCAATTTCAATACCCTGCGCCTGATAGCCTTTCCGGACCATAAAGTCAGTAAAGTAACCGGTCCCGGTACCGTAATCAAGCAAGCGTTTTCCTTTGGCCACCTTATTGACCAGGGCGTACTTACGGCCCAGCATAAAATCACGCGCCTGATGGTACAGCTTATTCACCAAGCCCTCCTGGCTGTCGGAGTGGCTGATGTATTCCTCCCCCTTGTAATATCGTCCGGCTTGCTCCGGAAGCGGGGGATCCTGCGTAAAGAGGAAGTCGCAGCCGGCGCAACGCCACAGCTCGAAGGTTTCCTTAGTAATACTGTGGTCCTTAACCGACATCTTTGGTGTGATGGCGGCAGACTGACAAAGGGGGCAATGATCGTGATGAAGCGTAGACAAAAGCTATTTATTGTGGAGGCGTAAGGTAATCGAATCCAGCTACATTCTTAAATCTTGTTGCCCAGCGCCTGATTCATGTACAACAAGGCACGGCCAAAAAGAGAAATGTTGATAGACGTGTCGCTCGCTAATCTATCTGCAGCCACCTTCTCTTTTAAGCTCTTATGGTATTCCTCAAAATAGTCAATGATGCCGGCTCGAACAGGATAGGGGATCAGGTGAGGATAAAGCTTCAAAAGAAGGGAGAAGTTCATTTTAGCACAGCCCCAACGGCAAGGTTCGTTCCCCGAAGAAAATCTCCGGTACTCATACGACGCTTCCCTTCCATCTGCAGTTGTAAAATATGCAAGTAGCCGCCCGGGCAGGCCACCTTAAGATAAGTTTTACCATCGGTACTAAGCGTTCCGGGAGTTAAGTCGTGGTTAGCTTCTTCCTTTTTCCCTAGGATTACCTTAAGCTGACTGCCGTTCAAGGTGGTCCAGGCCGCAGGCCAGGGGCTCAGTCCTCGAATAAAGTTATGAACGGTCTTAACGTGTTGATCCCAGTTTATCTGGCAAGTATCCCGGTGAATCTTTGGGGCAGAGGTGGCCGCGGCATCTTCCTGCGGCTTCAATTCGTAGTTTTTCGTTTCAATCAATTGAACCGTTTCCAGTACCAATTCAGCCCCGGCCAGCATCATGGCATCGTGTACATTCCCGGCCGTATCATTGGGGCCGATCGGAAGTCGTTTCTGCAAAAGAACGTCCCCCGTATCAATTTCATGCTGCAAGAAAAAGGTCGTACACCCCGTTTCTTTCTCCCCCCGGATTACCGCCCAGTTAATGGGAGCAGCCCCACGGAATTTTGGTAATAGGGAGCCATGAAGATTGAAGGTTCCCAGCGGTGGCATATCCCAAACGGCCACGGGCAACATCCGGAAGGCTACAATGATTTGGAGTTCAGCGTTGAGCGCACGTAGGTCAGACAGGAAATCTTCGGCCTTCAGGTTCCGGGGTTGAAGAACGGGAATCTTGTGTTTAAGTGCACATTTCTTGACCGCAGATTCCAGTAGTTTTTTTCCGCCTCTACCCCCCATTTTATCCGTCGATGTTACCACCCCAACGACCGGATATCCGGCGGCAATAAGTATTTCAAGGCTGGGTACCGCAAAGTCGGGCGTCCCCATAAAAACTATTCTTGGCTTCATGCGGCGAATTTAGACAAAAAAGAATTCCTAAGGCGGTACCTTAGGGGCAGGAAATAAACTGAGCAAGGCATGGCCCCCATCGAATTTAACTGGAATAATGACAATGGCAACAAGATATATGCCGTTGAATGGCCAGCAAGGGAAGCACGAGCCGTTATCGGACTTATTCACGGAGTGGGAGAACATTGCCGACGCTACGACGACATGGCCGAATGGTACAACCAACACAATATTGCCGTGGTGGGATATGATCGGCAAGGGTTTGGCCGTAGTGAAGGCCGAAAAGGCTACGCAGAAGACTATAAAGAATATATTGACGAAATAGCCCGGCTGCTGGTTGCCTGTGAGCGGCGTTACCCAGACCTTCCTGTTTTTCTCTACGGCCACAGTATGGGGGGACACCTCTTACTTCGTTACCTTATTCGTCGGAACCCTAATATTTCTGGCGCTGTGGTTTCCGCACCGCACATCCGCCTGAGTTTCACGCCAAGCCCGATTTTGGTAGGGCTCGGTAAACTCATGCGTAACATTTACCCTACATTTTCGCAGGACAGCCAACTTGACACTAGTCTACTCAGTCGTAACCCATCCGTAAAGTCGAAATACGATGCGGACCCTCTGGTCCACCCCAAGTTGACCAGTCGAACGGGGATCGACATCCTGGAAAATGCTGCTGAACTGGACGCCTACTCAGGGGGCATAAATGTGCCGGCATTATTGATGCACGGCGAAGCAGATGGCGTTACGAGTCCAGCAGGCACGACGGAATTTGCCCGTAGAAACCCAGACAACCTGACCTTCAAGCTATGGCCACAGCTGTATCACGAGCTTCACTTCGAACCAGAAAGAGAGGATGTTTTCAACTATGTCTTGGCCTGGTTGGAAGGAAAAATGGAACATGTTCACCGAAAGCCTAAGTCGGTTTAACGGTGGCCATCACTTCAAGGCTTGAAAAGTCGTTGCTTGAAGGGGAAGGTAAAATCGTTGCCTTTGACGGACACATTGAAGCTGAAAGAAGTCGCCTCATCATTACGCGGGAAGGCAATTTTACCATAAACCTTTTGTCCTGGTTTAATCGTGGTAATGCGTATGGCGTGATCTAACCAGAAAAAACGGTTGGCGGGAAGTGGAATTTCGTCCTCGAAGGGTACGCCATTACGAACGTAGTCCTGTTGTTCATGAACGTTGATGACGCTGAAAGCCAGGTTCTGAACGGAGGTGATGGCCAGATCGGAGGCTAGAAATGTACCGCCGTCAAAATCATTAACGCTACCGTCATTGGCCAGATCAACGGCAACACCGGCGACCATTATACCTGCACCAACCCAAGCGAGGGTCCGGACAGTCTGTTCAGCTTTGATGGTCTTTATGTCCATCGAAAGCAACTGAATTTCGGGGTCAACGGCCTGAGAAACGGGGCCTGCATCCGGCACCAGGAGGCAACTAACCGGGTCGAAATTGAATGGTTCTGCACCCGTATTTTCTACTTCCAGATTAAAAACGATGTAGTTTGGCGAAGCATCGTAATAACTCACTTCGACTTTAGCGCCTGCTGTTTGATCGGTGACAACTTTTTCTCCATAGCGAAAAGTTGTTTCTTCTGTGTCGGGTTCCAGCCGGACAACGCGCAGCGGAGTACAGGCAGAAAGAAGAAAGGAGAAAAGAAGAAGGGAAAAAGAGAAGGTAGAAATTTTCATATGGGCAGGTATTTATTGTCCCACTAAGATAATCCTGAGCGCTCAACTGCGACTACTCCATCACCTGTTTAAGATAACTTTAGGGGTCCATTACATTACTTAAGACTTCCTTTAGAAAAGGATATGGGCGCGGCCGCAGGTGCAAAGTGAGTTAGAGAACAGACTACCCCGGAAGTACTTCCTGCACAAAAGGATTCAATCCGACGCCCTTGACTTGGGCCTCTGCTTCGACGCGGTATTCCGACTCAGCATTGCGCGTTTTACGGGCCACCCAGGCCAAACCCCGAAACAGGATGTTCTTATTACCGAATTCTTCAACGTCCGAAGTCATCGGTTCAAACGGAAGGGAGAAAGAAACTTCCATGATCTCTCCCTCCTCGGGCACCTCGATGGTCTGAGAAATGATCAGTTCGCCGAGCATGTACTCGTCAACGAGTTGGTCGTCCTCGCGGCCCCGGGAGTATTTTTCCACCAGGACCAGACGAATTCCGGTGACGGTTTGCGCGTTCTTACTGTAGAGGCGGACCTTACCGTCCACCGTCCCCTGACGTGGGGAGAATTTGTTGGGAAGCTCAAGCTCAAGCTTGACGCCTTCAATACCCAACCACTTTTTCATTTTACCTAGCATAAGCACGAAGTTAGTACGATGCGTACATTGTGGACGTTATACTCGACAAACACCCCCACGTAACCGATGGTTGGCCCCCGCCATCAACCCCAAAACGACGAAATGCAGTTAATTGACAACGAACAGGTACGTAATCTCGGCAACTTTGACCTCCTCGCCCGCCAGGTGGTAGAAGGCTTTATTATTGGCCTGCACAAGAGCCCTTTCCATGGTTTCAGCGTAGAATTTGCCGAACACCGGATCTATAACCCTGGTGAGCCGACTAAAAACATCGACTGGAAAGTCTTCGCCCGTACCGACAAGATGTACACCAAACGTTACGAAGAAGAAACGAACCTGCGGTGCCAGATCGTGATCGACACCAGTTCTTCGATGTTTTTTCCGGAGGT
>JBGCFZ010000197.1:0-19418 GCA_045110355.1 Lewinella sp.
GGGCAAATAAAGTTCGACCACTACGTGGTCACCGGACCATTGAAAATCTACATTTATAGTACCCACATAATCTTCTGCTATGAAAAACCTATTTGCTTTCCTCGTTCTGCTGTTAGTACTATCCTCCTGTACCGAACCAACCGCCCCACCAGCCGCAGTAGAAATAGAAGCCGCCCCCACCGAAGACATGGCCGCCAAGCTACGCACACTCAATATTGAACTTCCCACGCTGGGTGTTCCGGTAGCCAACTACGTCCACTCTGTGCGCACTGGCGACTTGGTTTTCCTGGCTGGCAAAGGCCCCACTCGAGCCGACGGCTCCCGCGTTATCGGGAAGCTTGGTGGAGAATTGACGGTAGAGCAGGGCTACGAAGCGGCCCGCCTAGTCGGCATACAACAACTCGCCGCACTCCAGGCAGAACTGGGTGACCTCAATAAGGTCAAACGCATCGTAAAAGTCCTGGGTATGGTCAACGCAACTCCAGAGTTCACGGACCACTCCAAGGTCATCAACGGTTTTTCCGACTTAATGGTGGACATATTCGGAGAACGCGGAAAACACGCCCGGGCAGCCGTCGGCATGGGGTCTTTGCCGGGCGGCATTGCCGTAGAGATTGAGGCAATCGTCGAAGTCTATTAGGCCTTCGGAGTGTTGTAGCTGTCAAAATGAAAAGCCGGCCAAAGCCCCTGCCACTCCGCCCAGCGTTGCTCTCCCAACGAAATCTTCTTACGTAGATCGTCCTTAAAACTAAGATAGTGATCCAGTTTATTGATGGTCTTGCCATCGATTTTTAGAAAATGCAGCGCATTCATGTACAGGATACCGGCGGGAATCTTCTTCAACGGATTTTGCCCCAGGTTAAGGGTTTCGAGGTGCTTCAGGACATGAAGATTATCTGGAATACCGGCTAAGCGATTATGGCTCAGATCGAGCGAACGCAGGCGAAAAGCATCCAGGAAACCGTCCTCTACTTCGTCGATGTGGTTATGGCTAAAATCGGCGAACAACAACTGGGGGAGTTCCCCCAGGAAGCCGTTAATGTAAGTCAGCCTGCTGGCTTGAATAGAGATTGATTTAAGGCCTTTGCATTCCAGGATGGAATAGGGAATATCGGTAACCCCACTCTTATCAATGGTTAGGGATTGCAAATTCTTCAATCCACCCAGCTTCAAAGGCAGACTTTCCAGTCCCATAGCATTGATAATGGTCAGGTGCCGCATCTGCTTAAAGCCTGCGATGTTGTTAGTAATGGCCCGCAGCCCACAGGAGTCGATGGTGAGGTGGGTAAGGTTCGGAAATCGGAAAAAGGCACTGGGCAGCTTTCCCTTAGGGAAGATACAAAAGCGTAGCTCTATCCGTTTTACCGATTTTGCTGGTAACAACTCGAAAGCCTCTTCCAGGAAGTCAAGGTCCGCATCTTCAATCAACACCGCACCACCACCCTGGAATTTTATCCGTCCATTAGGCTGGCCCACTTCGAATTTACGCAGCGCAGGCACCGCAGCCTCCTGCGATGGTCTGAAGGCTTCCCGTTGCTTTTCAAGCTCCGGTGTAAGGTCTACCTGATGCGCTTTGCCCAACAGGTAGCCCTGCTGGTAAATCCCCACCATTTGATCGGTTCGTTGCTTAAATGGATGGTTGGTTAGCTTTCCTGGCATGAGCGCTTCCGCCTCTTGCAGGCTCAGCCATGCCATCATGTAGGCCTTTACCAGGATGTAGTACCCTGCCCTCGCACGAAGGCGAAAGAAAGCCAACTCGGTTTCAGAGAAATCCTCCTCCCGCTGTCCTTTAAGCAGCTTTCGCATTTCAATACCTACGCCTTCCTCGATCCATTTTTCATCGGCTCCTACCTGCAGTTCCATCATGCCATTCTCCATCGCCTTAGCGAACAGGCGCGGCAGCGGCTGATATTCTAATGGCGTTACCGGCAGGCTGGCCAACGCTGTTATTATCGGAGGTACGTTTCCAGCGGTATCAAGAAATATGGCTTCCAAAACAGCTCCGGCAAAACGATGCCCCACCATACCCTCTGACTTGTCTGCTGGATCCAACTCCTCAATTAAGCGCTGAAGGGCTTTAGCATAATCTTTGTGTCGCAGGCAAAAACGGATGTCCCGCTCCGCCAGGGAAAAAGTTGTAGAGTCCGCAAGAAAGGAAGTGTCTATGTCCATATTTGTAGTTGGCAATATAGGGAACGTTTCTAAGGATCAATGCGGTCAGCTGTTAAAGCACCTTAGCGCTTATTGGGGATACAATCAGCCATTAACTCTAAGTCGCGCATGCGGAGTGCGACGCTGAGACTTGTGCTCGGAATGTTCTTCGAACGGTCATCCTTCCGTATCTCTGATGCCGTTACCGTACCAGGACCACCACCCCACTTTGCACCTGCGTCCGCGCCACCCCATCATCTCCTGTCCCTTCCACCGTTGCTTTGTACATATAAGACCCCGCTGCCGCGGCTTCTCCGTTAACCCGACCATCCCACTCCGGAACATCCGGCGTCGAAGTAAACACCAAACCGCCCCAACGATCGAAGACTTCAATTAAGACCGACGTAAAATCAACGGCAAATACCCCAAACCGGTCATTAATGCCATCGGCATTCGGGCTGAAAGCCGACGGGACGTAGAACTGCGTGGGGCAAAATTCTTCCACCAGGATCGAGTCAACCCCAGTGCACCCAAATTCGTCCGTCACCGTCACGATATAAATGCCTTCATCGATTACCGTCAGTGGGTTACGCCCGGAACCTTGGTTCCATTCATAGTCGGTAAAAACACCGGCATCCAGCTGCGGCGGGTTGTCCCGCCGGTCACAATAAATCGTTTGTCCGGTAATCGTTACCGATGGCGTTGTGTCCACCGTTACCACTACCTCTGACGGAAAGGTGGCACATCCACTAACAATACCGATGGCCGAATAAACACCTGCGTCTACCCGTTGCAGGTCCGGCAATAATAAGGTTTGTCCTTCTTCTACCGTTCCGTCCGGCCTTGTCCACTGGTAGTCGGCCTCTTCCAGATCGAAAGCTTCCAGTACTAATTCAGCCCCTTCGCAGGCTCTGGGGTCAGGCACCACCTCCAGGGCCTGCCTCAGCGTGATGCGCAGATCCCGGTAGCTGGTATCGATCTGCCCGAGGCACTCATCTTCGAGGATAAGTCGGATAGGATATTCCCCCAGCTGATCGTAAAATCGCGTGAAATTTGCGCGGGTTTCCGTACTACCGTCTTCCAGGGTCCAGGTGTGGCGGAACCGCAGGGTATCTAAGCCCGTACTGAAGGTAATCGTATCGTTGAGGCAGCCGCCTTCCACGATAGGATTACTGTTGATGTTGCGGAAGGCGGCACCGCCGCCGTAAGAGTAACTTTCCACGTCTCCGTAGCCGTATACCGTTACGATGACACCACAACCGCCGGAGGTAATCGTATGATTCCCGGTATTGACCCGTACCCGATAATAGCTGTACTCCCCCCCCGGAACGGCTTCCAGCGGATCAGTAATGGGTGCACCGTCGAGCAGAATGCCCACTTCGTCTCCGGTCCGAAACAGAATGTTGAGGTAGTTTTCGAAAATGTCCTGCAGGTTAGAGTTGTACACCGTCACCGTATCCTGGGTTTGCGATACTTCGTTGAGCAGAAAGAAGCTCGGGTCTCCGGTGCCACCGTTGGGGTGGCCATTGCACTGCGAGCCAAGGAGGAATTCGGCCACAAGTATGGGCTTATCACTCCGGACATTAATGGCGTCCGCTGCCTGAAAATCAAAAAATTCGCCCGGCTGCAGGGTTCGCGATAAATTTGCTCCACCGGAGACGTTAACTACTGTATTTACCTCATCTGCAAGGATGCGGTAAAGGTTCCCCGAATTGCGAAGGGTTGGAATCCCGACGTATTCCGTCCCCCACTGGCTCGTTGGGTAATTCACTTCCAACAGGTTATCATACACTCCGCAAGTCCTGAACGGCACGCCCGACCAGGAAGCGCCGGCGTAAACGGCAATTGGTGCCGAGGCGGTTATCCCGGTCCCCGTCAAATCATCAGCTCCACTCCGGGCACGTACCTGATACACTTCTCCCTGGTTGAGGGTAACGGTAATCTGCGATAGTGGCGCCCGGCCACCTTCCGTAAATGCAGCAAGGCCGAAAATGCTGACCTCCGTGTCATCCTCCGTAGCCACCACGGCAAAAGTGGAAGGATAATTCGTCTGAGCATCCTCGCGTCCGGTGTAGGCCATGACCCGATAATCACGTCCGAGTGCCGGCGTGGGCAATACCAAACTTGCTTCAGATCGATTTCGAAAAAACTGGTGGATGTACAGCGAGACCACGTCGTTAGCCACCACATGAACGGCCGTACCAGTGACGCGTTCCGAGCCTTTGGTTTCTGCCTCAGTGGGCAAAACGACTTGTGCTACGTTGTTAGCAGGAACCGTAAAATTCTGGCTCCACCCAGTTCCAGGGATCGAAACAGTTCCGGTAGTCCCCCGCCGGGCGGAGATCAGGGCTACTTTATTATTTCCTGGGTCCCGGTGTTCCAGAAAGGTGAACCAGAAGTCCTGACCTTCGCTGTTTTGGGCGCGGCCGCAGGTGCAAAAGCACAGAATTAGGAGCAGGGTGAGGAGGCTACGAGGCATTGCGCAATTTACGGCAAGATGCCTTAAGAATTAGCCGAACTATCCATTGTGGCCTACCTTTAGTGACCTGAAAGAGCACTAATGTCTTTGTTCTACAACCCTTAGCCTGAAGGTTACTGAACAATAAAGACTAATCGGTAGGTATGGCAACATCCACCAGCTTATGGTACCGCTGCAACAACCGTTCGGCCAGTACCCTCCGGTCGTATTTCTTGTGGAATCTGGTGGCAGCAGCGCGGCCGATGCGTTCCAGCTTACGGCCACGACTCAGGCAATCTGCAATGGAATCGACGAACTGCTTCGGGGTATCCGCCACGAAGAGGTCCCGACGGTGCTTTGCAGAAATGCCCTCCAGCCCGATGGAACTGGAAATCACTACCCGCCCCAATGACATGGCTTCAAGGATTTTAGCACGCATCCCCCCTCCGCTAAGCAAGGGAACAATGCTGATACTGTGGGCCGAGACGAAGCTACAACTGCACGGCACTTCACCGTGGATGATGACGTTCTTCATCTGCAATTGCTTCAGAAACTCCGGCATATTCCGGCCAGCTACGTGGAATTTTAGTTCGGGGAACCGCCGGCGGACAGCTGGCCAAACGTCGTTAAGAAACCATTGCAGCCCTTCCAGATTCGGCAGCCAATCCAGCGAACCGATGAAATGGAGATCAGGCGTCTGGCGGAAACTATCGTAATTAGGATCACCACAAACGGTATCCAGCCCAATGGGCAATACGTGGCTATCTCCCCGAAAGCCCATAGCTTCAAATCTTTTTTCGTCGCGTTCCGTAATGGGCAGCAACAAGTCATACTGGTTCAGCTGTGCCTGCTCGTATTCCTTAAGTTGACGGGTGAGGTGCCGGAGGTACCAGCGCTTAGGCGCAAAACGAATGTTGGCGCTGCAACGTTCCCAGATTTCGTGCTCCACATTGTGCGACCGCATAACGACCTGTGCGTCACTATAACGGCGTATGGTAGAAAGGTAAGGCGAGAGGTATAAGGTTTCCAGCTGGACTACATCAAAGGTCTCTTCCTGCAACCAGGTGGCCAACGCATCGTGGTACCCGGGCTCGTCAAAACGGCTAATGTGGTAGGAGGTACCACGCATTAGGTTTCCTAATGCATCAAAGGGGCTGATCTCATTATCGATACCAACCGTACGAACTTCCCGGTAATGGGCCATCTTTTCGGGCAACTCCGTACCGCTGAAAAAGTGCTTACTGGTGTTCATAGCCAACAGGCTAACCTCGCATCCCAGTTCACTAAGGCTTTTGCTCAGGCCATGAATGGCCTGGCTCTCACCGTCTTTCAGTGGATAAGGAAACTTCTTGGTTAGTAATAGAATCTTCATGTAGGGAATGGCAAAATTGTCTCTCAATACGCTTGGTTAGTGCGTGTTCTCGTGGTGTTGATACGGTAGAATAGGGAAACGTTGCCTGGGGTGAGTTATTGAGTTGGGGAGTCACTGAGTTGCTGTCGCAAATACCGTTCGCAGCGCCACGCTTGCTCACTCTGGGTGAGGTGCACGAAGGGCAGCGAAGGTAATTGCGGCAACTATTCTCTCATTCAATATACCCTACTCCTCCCACTTATTATTGTCTACAGCATCTTCAAACATCCGCCCGGTGGGATTCAATTCTACAGATTTGATGTCCTCCTTCGCTACATTAATGTTAAAATCGTAGGTAGGGTTTGTCCACGGCCAATCAGCCATGACGGTCCAACTATTGGCATAGGCGGGTTGCGTCTTAGTGCCCCGTAAAATACGCGGAGCGGTATAGAACCAGCGCTCGTCTCCATTCTTAAGGGTTACCAGAATTTCTACCGGCATCGGCATCCGACCGATTTTCTCGAGGACAATTTTCGACTGCTTCTTCTCGGCCACGACTTCCTTTACCGCATAATCGGGGTAATCCGTCATATAGACCCAGTACTCTTTATACCAGTCGAGTTCCATGCCGGAACACTTCTCCGCGATCCGGATAAAATCGTTGGGGTTCGGGTGCTTAAAGGCCCAATCATTGAAGTAGCGGTGCAGCGTACGCTGGTGTGCTTCTTCTCCGATGATGTAACGTAGTTGCTCCTGAAAAACAGAACCGTTGGTATATGCGGCAACACCGTAAGCAGCGTTGGTGGCAAAGTGATCCGCATGAACAGAAATGGCTTCCTGCCGGCCGGAGGTACGAAAGGCCCGTAAGCCAGCGTACGTCCGAGCATGTGGGTTATCCTGGGCGTCTCCACCGATAAGGCCCTTTTTACGCAAGTGATTCATCACTTCTGAGCTGGCCCAGCTGGTAAATCCTTCGTCCATCCAGGAATAGAGGCTTTCGTTGGTCCCCATCAGATGCTGGTACCAGCTGTGCATAAGCTCGTGGACGGATACGCCCACCAGACTCGGGAAGCTCCGCTCTCCCGTAATCAGGGTAGCCATCGGGTATTCCATACCACCATCACCGCCCTGAATGAAGCTGTACTGCTCGTAGGGGTAATGACCGTAGTGTTCGTTGATGTAAGCGAAAGCTTCATCCATTACTTTGGGCAGGTTCTGCCAGTTAGTCGAGGTTTTTTCTCCAGGCTGGAAGAAGAAGTGCATCGTCATACCGTCAGCACGCTTCAGGCTGGTGTGGCGGTAGTTGGGGTCAGCAGCCCAAACAAAGTCGCCTACTTTTGGAGCCTTGAAGTGGTAAGTTATTTTTTTATCGCGCTTAGCGGGTTCATCTGCGTAGCCATAACCGATTTCTGCTGCGTTTTGCAGGTAGCCAGTTCCGCCAATTACATAGTTCCGGTCAATCGTGATTTTTACGTCAAAGTCACTCCAGATGTGATAGAACTCCCGGCCAACGTAAGGGTTGGCGTGCCAGCCCTGGTAATCGTATTCTGCCATTTTAGGGTACCACTGGGCCATACTATATTCCACACCTTCTTTATTATCGCGACCACTACGTCGAATCTGAAGGGGCACCTGTGCATCCCATACTAATTCGAAGGTGGTGCTTGCACCGGGGAGGATTGGCTTAGCCAGGTTCACCTCCATGATGGTGCCCTCCACCACGTAGGCTTGTGGCGTCCCGTCGCGCTTAAGTACGCCGGGCTTTATGTAGCCAATCTCTTTTTCGGTAAGCTTATTGATCCGATCGCCCACACGGCGATCAGCGTCCGGCAGGGTCAGGTTTCGTACATCCATCATACTGCCGGGCTGGAAGGCATTGAAGTACAGGTGGTAGAAGACCTTGTTAAGCGTATCCGGAGAGTTGTTGTAGTACTTCAGGGTCTGTTGGCCTTTGTACTGGTCTTTTTTGACGTTCATATCGATCTCCATCGTATACTCCGCACGTTGTTGCCAACGATCTGGCTGAGCGAAAAGAGAAAAGGACAAAAGGGAAAAGGAAAGGAGGAGGAGAAAACGCATATTGGTTCTTTGGTCTATTGGTTCGTTAGCTTAATAACAGGTGCCCAGGTGGGCTTTTGTTCGGTTATTAGCGCAATGATAACATTTTGGCGCGGTCGCAGGTGCAAAAATAGTCAGTAGTAGGTAGTGAGTAGTCTGTAGTATTGTACTACCTACTACTGACTATCAACTACTTACTCCGCTGCGGCGGCAGCCGCCGAGTTAATGATCCCCCACGCCGCCGGCATACTACGGTCAAGGTCCTCCCCGCTGACCTTCAGGCCAATCTGATCGGGAAAGCCATAAAGGTAAGAATTGGCTTCAGCGAAAGTCTGGCAGGGAAACTCAAACCAGTTATTGGTCATTATTTCCTGCATCTCCCGCTGAAAGAGGAAGTCGATCAGCCGCACGGCCATGGCCCGGTTGTTGGTATTAGCGGGCATGGTGACGCAGGTCATGTTGTAGAAGTTGATGTTGGTAGCCTGCGTCCGCGGAAAGCGGACACGCCATTGTTCCGCCGCGCTAAAGTGCGTCGGGTTACCGTTGAGGAACCAGCGTACAGCAGCACCAAGACTAACGAAAGCCATATCCAGCTCACCGGCCAGCATTCGGTCCAGCTGATCATAGTCGTTGCCCTGCGGGCCACCAGCAGATTTAGCGTAAATCGCCTTACCCCACAGCTCGGCAGCACCGGGGTTGATGTTGGTATGCAAACCAGCCACTACGCCCGCCAGCCCGGAGCTGTCCGGATGTGCCACCCCGAAGCGCATGCCACGGGTAGCTGCTTCGAGAATGCCCCGATAGCTGGAAGCCTCAGCGGCCGTCACGGCATTAGGGTTAAAGACCGAGGCCATCGTCCAGCGGGTCAGCCCGGCCCAGTAGCCCTCATTGTCAAGGTAACGGTCCGCTACATCACCATTGGTAAAGGCCTCCACGAAGAAGGGTTGCAGTGCCCCAAAACCCTTCAGACGGGCGGCATCTTCCAACGTGGGGACCATCAAGACATCGGCCTGCAATTGTTTTCCGGCTACGGCGTCCGCAACAATGTCGCGCATCGGGCGCACAATCACGTCTACCTTTACCGAATACTTATTTTGAAAAGCATTGATGATCTCTGCGTCCTGGGGCAGGTAACGCCAGGTCATCAACCGAACGGGGACAGCCTTGGTGCTCAGGTCTCCGGGGCCGGCCTGCGGCCCGGCGGTGCGTGCCGGTTTATTGCTGTCGCCACAAGCGGCAAAGACCAACAGCAGACACATGGCCAGCAAGGGCAAGAAGATGCGTTTCATAGTTTTCTTTTTTTGGGTGGTCGCAAAGGTAGGGTTTCAGAGCCTGTTATCCTTTTGACTGGCCATCAAGGTTCCCACCTTATCGTACGCTTCAGATACTCAACAAAGAAAACCGTGAAATGAAAGCATTTGGTCGCTTTATGCGTTAACAAGGATGCATCACCCTTCCAACCTGAGAATCACGGCAAAACCAACCATGCGTACACTCAAATATGTGGTCCTTTATCATTTAGAGATCACTTTAATCAGTGCATTGATTAGCCTGCTCCTAATTTACCCAGTTTACCAGGCTGGCCTGGTTATATTACCAACCACCTTCCTCTTCAAACTTGTCATCTCTGCAGGAGTCACCTTCCTGCATCACTTACGAAAAAAGGACGCTTCGATCTACTTCATGAACCTCAATTTTGACATGATGAAAATTCGAATCACCTTTATCTCCGTGGACATCATCCTGTATTTACTACTCAGCGGTTTCGTCTTGTTGCTACACTAACCGGTGACTGAAGCCTAATGCTCAGCCTTCCCGCAACCTTCCAACACCATTATGATCATAGAAAATGCCAGCGTTTCCTACGGGAGCAAAATCATTCTCGAACCTTCAACCCTTAAAGTTGAACAACACGGCGTTACGGCCTTACTTGGCCGGAACGGAACGGGAAAAACCTCATTATTCAATGCATTATATGGCTTGACCCACATTCAAGACCTCGCCGTTTCTTTTGATGGAATCATCGTCAAGAAGCCCTACACTAAACCGGGCTTAATCAATTATATCCCCCAAAAGAAATGCCATCCATCATGGCTGGTGATTGAAGACTTAATCTCAAGCTATGGGCTCGATCCTGATGCTTTTTTGAAAAAGCACCCAGTCTTCTTAGAAGATCGGAGTTCAGAAATCCGTGAACTTTCTTACGGAACAACACGGCTATTAGTTACCTTAGTTGCTCTCCATGCAGACGTTCAATACACTGTACTGGACGAACCTTTCTCCAACGTGGCCCCCGTCCACGCTCAATTATTAGTCGACACCATCAAAGAGGTTTCTACCAGAAAAGGAATACTGATCTCAGACCACCAATTCAGAACGGTATTATCCGTCACCGATAAGTTATACCTCATCGTAGACAAAAGAGTTAAGTTGCTTAACGGGTCTGCGGACCTGATCACTTATGGCTACTTATCTGAGGGTACGGATCTGATAGATTTTTAAAGCCCTCACCTAACCAACACCACCGCCCCCGAATACCGTTCCACTGCCCCGTCCAAAAAGACGACATCGCTCACATAGATATAGGTACCGGAGGGCACGGCCTCCCCTTCCAGATTACCGTCCCAGCCCGCCGTTACGTCATTGGGAGCCAGGTCAAAGTCTTCGAAGACCTGACCACCCCAGCGGTCGAAAATCCGCAGGCGGGCCAGGGCCGTTACGTTTGGCGTGGCGGCGAAGAGCGTAAACCGATCGTTGATCCCGTCTCCGTTAGGAGAGAATGCAGAAGGTGGGTATACCAGCCGGTCTTTGACGACGATGATGCGCAACGAGTCCTCGCTCACGCAGCCAGCGGAAGAGGAAGCCAGTAGGCGTACCAGAGTATTGTCGGGAGGAAAGAAGGTAACGCCTTCGCAGTCGGTGGTACAGTTTATCAGGTTAGCAGGGCTATAGGAGTAAGACATTATTGGGGTACCCGACCCCGAATTCAGGCGTACCGATTCGCCCAGGCTGACGACCTGATCGGGGCCCAGGTCTATGAGGAATGGATTGGGCGTCATCAGCATTACCTCACCAGCCGTAGTACAACCAAAGCGGTCGGTCAGCTGATAACGGTAAGTTCCTTCCCCAAGACCGGGGGCAATGTCTCCAACTGCCCTATTTAAGGAATCCAGCACATAATCATACGGAGCAGTCCCATTCATTACGCTAAGCAATTGAATACTCCCATCCGTCCGGTAGGAACAACTAGGGTCGATGAGGTCGAAGGTCGGTGTGAGGCCCGCGTCCGGCACCACTGTCAGCCGCAGCGTAACGATGCTGTCGCAGCCTAGCGAGGAGATCAGTGTATCCAACGACACCCCGGAATTGGTGTACCTGGAAGTGCCTACCGTAAAGGTCAGCCCCGTACAAATAGTATCAATGATTTCCCAGCGTTTGGGCACCACGTAAACGGTCTTGATGTTGGAAACCACTCTGCATTTGGTATTGGCCAGGTTGACGCCACCATTGGCCAGCAGGTACCGATAGTAGTAAAAACCACTGGCCCGGGCGGTGTGCTGGAAAGTCATTCCGTTTTCTCCCGGCAGGTCCTGCCAGGTCATCCCGTCGTCGAAACTTTGCTGCCATTGCAGGGCCGGGTTGTCGTATTGATCGCCGTTGATCTCGGCGGAGAGCGTGGCCGGGCCGCCGTCTTCGCACACACTGAGGGTTTCGGCGCCAGCGATGCGGGCCTCCGGCCCGCAGGCCCGGAAGGTGATGTTGTCGATGGCCAGGTCATTACCGAAGCCCCCAGGAGCATTATTGCTCAGGGCCAGCAACACGGAAGTCTGCCCGGGGTCCGTGGTAAAAGTAAAGCCGTAAGTGTTCCATTCCTGAGACTCCCCGATGAGGCCACTGGTAAACCGAGTCACCCCGTCGATGGAAAAACTGACGTTTGGCATTAATCCGTTGGTTCCCCTCACCAGAATGTTCCGGACGTCTGCCGTGAATTGATAGAGGGTATTTTCGCACAGGTCATCAACCTGCTGTTCGTAGAATTTACCGGGAGCAAAGGCCGCATTTACCACCATAAAATATCCATTGGGATCCGAGCTGTTATCAGGAAAAGCATCCCAGGTGGGAAAGGTACCTCCCCACCGGCGCATATCGTTGGTGATGGTATAAAAGCCATCGTTAGGCGGCGGGTTTCGTTGATAAATGAAGCCGGGAGCGATCAACGGGTCCATCTGTACAACATTCGCAGCCCCACTACCGAAATCACCGGCGGTAAAGATGTTTTCTCCAAGGTTACCGGTACAGGTTTGGGCGTTAACAGGAAGGACAAACAGCAACACTATTGCTGTAAGGGCGATTATATGTAGGTTCATGGGGTAAAATTCGGACGGTAAGTTACTGCATGTTGGTCAGGGGGCGTAAAACATTAACACGCCAATTTCTAAACGGCGGTTGAGCGACTTTTTGCGGAGGAAAATACTTACAATACTTACGTTCGCCCCTTCCATCCCACCTTAAACCCAAGCAGTGCTGCCGTACCCACCGCCACCAAATAGAATGGATAAAGCGAAGCCACGGCCAAATACCACCGCAACAAGTGGGCCTGTCCATAGTATCGGGTTACACTGCGCAACAGTAGGAAATCGACAATAATTTTGGTACCGAAGAGTATGGATACCAGGCGCGGCCGCAGGTGCAAGGGCAGGATGAAAATAGCCAGGAGAATCGCCAGCGACGTTAAAAATGCCAGCGCCTGACCAAACTTAAGGCCGGGGTGGACATAACTGCCCGCCTTGCCCGCCCAGCGCAATCGCTGTCGCCAAAATGCGCGGTAGCCAGCAACTACCCGGGTACGGACGGGTACCCTACCGGGCACCCAGGCAGACCGGAAGCCCGCCTGATTAAACTTATGCAGCAGAAGTACATCGTCTCCGGAAGGCAGGTGATCTACCCCAGCATAGCCCTCCACTTCAAGAAACCGCTGCCGCCGGAAGGCCAAACACGCCCCGTTAGCCAGCCCCGGTGCGCCCCCGGCGACCATAGCCGCAGTGTACAATTGATAGCCCGCCAGGTCGAGGGCCTGAAAGGCATGCAACAATCCATCTCCGGCACCAATCAGCACCGGGCCCAAGACCACGTCCGTAGCGGGGGTAAATGCTGCGGCTATGCGGGAGAGCAAATCTACGGGCAATTCACAGTCAGCATCAGTGGTAAGGATAACATCAGCCTTCGATGCACCGATGGCATAGGCCAATGCTTCTTTCTTGAAGGCAACGACTTCGCGCCCATTCAAATGATCGGCTAAAGACAATACTTTGAAGTTCAGCTTCCCTTGCTTCTTAATCTCTTCCCCTGCACCTGCGGCCCCGCCCACCTCCGAAGTAGACAATTTAGCCAAAAGCTCCGCTCCGCCATCCTCGGAATGATCGTCGACGAATACCACCTCAAATGCCTTGGCTGGGTAATGCTGTGCCCGCAAAGACGCCAGTAGCGTCGGCAGGCGCCTCTCTTCATTCCGAAACGGAACGACCACCGTAATGGAGGGGACGAACTTGTTCTTTTCAACAGACTTTGCGCCTACGGCCCTGCACCAATACCAATAATTGCGCCCCTGCCAACCAGCATAGGTCAGCGCCAGGACGATGCAGGCATACAGTAGCCAACTTTCGATGATAGAGAATTTTGGGTATGCATATCAAATTACAGGAGCTGTTTTGGGCCTTACCTGCGTTAAAACGCAGGCCTGTGCTGTAAAGCTCTAACGAGCTGAGCCGATGCTCGCTAACGCTCGTGTCGGCTACCGCCGATTAAAGCAACCCGCTTTTAACGGCGAACCTACAATCTGATATACACACAAATTTTAGGGATAACAAAGTACTTCCTGAGCGGGCTTAGTGCTTATTAGGGGGGGGTGGTTCCTCGCCAGAAGCAGACTCCCCAACAAGCTCTTACTCAAACAACTCATCATATTCGGTATCTCCCTTATTCTTTCTCAGTTGAGGTTCCGGAGCCGGAGGAAGCTCCTCATAATCGATGTCCAGGTCCATGGGCTCTTCCGGAATTTCTTCGAAATCCGTCCATTCTCCGTTTCGTCGAACGTCCGCTTCCTCAGCCTTTTCTTTCAACTTTTTCTTGAACAGCGCCATCCCCAGCAGGTAAGTCGACACCAACGGGTAAAGCACAATACTCAATACACCAAAGACGACGCCCAGTATCCAATTGCGCTGAAAAAGCCGCTTGATACTACCGACGTAGCCCAGGAAGACTTTGTGATCGATGATCAGGGAGGCGATAAAGATAAATGGCCCGGCCCACCACAGTAGGCTGAACAACCATCCGGCCAGCTTGAAAAGTACATATAAAAATATCAGGCCGACGATGAAGCCGCCAATGCCACCGAGGGGAGAACGATCAAAAGGTGAGCGGGAACTGGACATGTGATTGGTGATTCTTAATTGGTGATGCTTAATTATTGATTTTCGGTTATTCCACCGAAAAACGCGCAGCGTTTTAAATAGCCCTCTCCTGCAGTACTGCGGGAAGGGTTTGGGAGGGGGTTTTCTGCTAGTTACCCCGACCAGTACAACCAATAGCAGTCACGATCGGTTGTTCATTCCGGCAAGATACCGTTTGAAAAATCGTCCAATAGGCCTGATTTATCGCTCTACGACTTCTTCAGGACTACAATTTGACTGGCCAGGCCGTCTTAATGACCCCGTTTAAACTTTTCTAATCGACCTGCGAACGTTCCTTTTTCACGAATACTTCACGGCTAAAATTGCTCCGTAGCCTTGGCTATGCACCAATTTTAGCCGCTTGTTTTGGCAAAAAATGAACAGTTCTCGGTCAGATTAGAAAAGTTTAAACGGGTTCAATTTCGTAATTTTGTGCTAATGAAATATTTATCCATCCTCCTTTCTTTATTGTTTTCACTCTCCGTTGCTGGTCAGCAGACCAACATTGTTGTAGAAGCTAAAGGATGCCAGGCAGTTTACCTGTACGCATTTAATGGCATTGATTTCGACGTTGTAAAGCCATTGACGGCCACCAAAACGGGGTCATGGACTGCGGATATGGCTGTCCCCGACGGTCCTGTTTTCCGCTACATCGGTAGCCGGACCAGCGACGTTCTTCCCGTTATCATTGGTGGGGCTGACACCCTGAACATAACCGGTACGTGCGGACAGTTCAAGAAAGCAAAGACGGTGAACTCGGAGATCAACACAGCTTACCAGGAAATGAAACTGACGTTCCAGGCGCACAACCGTGATTTCACCAATGGCATCCGCGGCTACCAGGCGGCTGCGGCAAAGAAAGACAGCGCCGGGATGGAAAAGCAACTTGCTGCCCTGGCCAACCTGGACAACAGGAAGCGAACACTGATCAAAAAAACGACTGCCGCTTACCCTGTACTTGGCAAAGTGGCCACCCTCAACACCTACCTTACCTTTCTTAACGAGAACAAGGGGAAGTATCAAACGGAGCTTGATTACTTCGTCAACACTTACTTCCAGTTCGTCGATTTTAAAGACGTTGGCTACAGTGACCTGCCCTGGACGTATGAAGGCAATCGTAATTTTGCCAACACCCTTTTGGGAGCCATCAAAAATGAGCAGTTGGCTGACATTCTGCTGGCAGTGTACAAACAGTGGCCGGAAGGCAGCCGTGCGCGGTTGTTTGCCATGACGGGCGGCTTCGCCGCCCTCTCGCAGAAAAAGCACCCCGCCACCGTCAAAGTAGCCGAAGCCATTGAGGCACAATTCAAAGCTGACCATCCCAAAGTAGTCGCTAAAGTAGCTGCTCAGGCAGCGACGATGCGCACCTTCGCTACTGGTGGAGAAGCCCCTCTTTTTGCCGGCCCTAACCCCGAAGGAGAAACCATCAGCCTGGAAAGCCTGCGTGGCAAAGTTGTTCTGTTGGATTTCTGGGCCAGTTGGTGTGGCCCCTGCAGGCGGGAAAACCCCAACGTAGTTAAGCTCTACGAAAAGTACAAGGCCAAAGGCTTCGAGATTCTCGGCGTCAGCCTCGATAAAACAAAAGACCGCTGGGTCAAAGCCATTGCCGATGACAAGCTCACCTGGCTGCATATTTCTGACCTCAAAGGCTGGCAAAGTGAATACGGGCGTCTTTATGGCGTTTCCAGCATCCCGCAAACGGTCTTACTCAACGAAGAAGGGAAGATCATTGCCCGAAATCTTCGTGGAACAGCACTGGAGAAAAAACTCGCCGACATCTTTTCCGTTAAGTAAACAGCATAATGGGTAAGCTGCCCGTTTCTATTTCTACTACCCGGCTCTAAACCATGTCGCGCCTCCGGCAATCCAGTAATACCTCCCACGAATGAAAGATTTTAAGTCACGACTAATTGCCGTAGGAACCGCAGTGGCCCTTACCGTTGGCCTTGATCAATGGACCAAGCAGCTGGCCATCGAGCACCTGAAGGGCCAACCGCCAACCTACTACTTCGGCGATCTCTTCAATCTGACATTTGCGACCAACACCGGTGCCTTCCTCTCGCTGGGCGAGAACCTCGGCCCCTGGTTGAAACCCATTTTGCTCAACGCATTACCGGCCCTGTTACTGGTTGGGTTGTTGGTTTTCATTTTCCGGGAACGCAAACTCAACGGCTGGCAAACGGTAGCGCTCGCGCTCATCGTTGGTGGAGGCCTGAGTAACATCATCGACCGGCTAATTTACGGCCATGTCGTCGACATGCTGCACATTCAGCTGACGGACAAACTACAAACCGGCATCTTCAACGTAGCGGATATGGCCATCATGGCGGGGATGTTCATCATGCTACCCTTCGTTTTCAGGAAAGAAAAGGAAGAGGACGAAGACGAGGCCCAAAAGGTATCCGAAGAAAGTCCTGTTTCTGATTTGGAAGATGAGGGCGTTAGCGTGTAAGATTTCTTTCGGTTTTTCGTTACTTAGGAATGCGAGCAAAATAAAGTGCGGATGTTCCATTATGCCTAAATCGTTCGCATAGCGTATTTCGTTTAATTCGTTGCAGACCTGGCCATCATAGGTGGAGTTTTTTTTGCAGGTTATTTATTTCGATGCAACTGATTTAACCGCTTCCCCCCTGAGCCCTACTTAAGTTAAATGGATATTTCCCCAGTTACGTATCATTACACGTAGACACCGAGCCCAGCATAATCTCTCTCTCCCTAATGAGCTCTTGATGAAAGTACGACTGCCTCTCCTTTTACTAGTCGTCCTGACGATGACCACCATGTTTCTTTCCGCCCAGGCTCGCCAGGCGGAGCATTGGCATTTCGGACAAGCGCTTTCCGTTAGTTTTACTTCCGGGGCCCCGATGCTGAATTCGCCCTCCTCTATGGATGGTTTTGAAGGCGTAGTGTCCATGAGCGACACCTCCGGTAACCTGTTGTTCTACACCAACGGTGGTGGGCGGGTAAGCCCCGCAGGTATGGACCCCGATCTTGTACAAAACACCGGCATCATCTGGAATCGGAACCACGAAGTGATGTACGACATGCGTGGCCTGGAAGGAGGAGGCTTCAGCGCCAGGCAGAGTGCCATTGCTATGCCTGCCCCGTCTGGTGAAGAAGGCATTTACTATCTGTTCACGATGGAGGAAACGGAGTTCAACATCGACAGCATGGTGGTTGGCCAACCCCTTGGGCGAGGGCTTTCCTACTTCATCATCGATATGAATTTGAACGGTGGTCTTGGAGGTGTACGGACTGCCGATCAGCGCGTCTACGTCCCTGCCTTCGAAGCCCTTGACGCCACCCCCATGGCCGACGGCAGCGGCTATTGGATTATTTGCCACAATGCCAACGAAATCAACCCACTGTTCATCGTCGTCCCCCTTACCGCTGCAGGCGTAGGTATGCCCGTAGAATACCCTACCCGGCCAGTTGGCGGCAAATTAGAGTTCTCTCCCGATGGCAGCATGCTGTTCCACCGAGGGATATTATTCGCTTTCGACAACGCCAACGGCACCATCGGAACCGAGCTTACTGAATTCCCCAGCGTTACGGCTCAGGCTGCTTGCTTTACCCCCGACAGCCGCTTCCTTTATGCTACCGAAGACCGACCAGTACTGGGAGAGATCATCGTCCGGTACGACCTTAGTGATTTCTCGACCCAGGCCATCGAAAGACTGAATGTAGCCAACGACCAAGTTGTCATCGCCACCGCGCCGTTCCAAATCGGCCCCAACGGCAACATCTACTTCGTGGAACAGACGATTCCGACGGGAGATATGGAGCAATCGCTCTACGGTCTGAGTGAAATCACTTGTGTGTCCAGCCCGGAACCGTCGGTCAACCGATACCTCCTCCCCTTTCCAACCAATGATGAGACCCCGTTTCAGCCGCAGACCTTGCCCAACTATGTGGATGCCATTTTCGCCATTCCCCCGGTACCAGATACCATCCGCTTAGCGGTGGACACCGTTTATGGCTGTGACGAATCGCCAATTGTGCTACGACCACGCGAAACTGGCCTGGCCTATAGTTGGTCAGACGGTAGCACAGCAGATACCCTGTTGGTCTCCACCGCCGGCACCTACTGCGTCACCATCACTCAGGAATGTACGCCGGTGGTCGACTGCCGGGAGGTAAGCTACGAAAGCACCGCCACGAACCCGGTACTGACGGGAACTGATGACCGCGGTTGTGAAGGCGTGTACTGTTTAGCGGATCTTGGAATTACCCTCGACGTCGAGGAAGTCATTGTTGCCATTACCCGCCCCAACCCGGTTGGCAGCCCCATCCCGGTTTTCCTGGATACTTTCCCCAACGGGATGGTCGCGTTCCCAAAGCCGGAGGAGGGGCAGGAACTCTCTTTCATCATCCCCACCATCAATTGTGGGTTGCTCTTTCTCCGGCCTGATTTTGACTATCCTGAAGATGACCGCTTCCGCCCCGAATTCTTACCCGTAGCAGACCAGGAACCCTGCAACGGACAAGAGCTTACGCTGGAAGTCATCAACCCCGGCAGCCTGATGATCGAACGTGTACGCTGGGAAGATGGCAATACTGATAATAAGCGCACCCTTACTGCCGAATTTGAAGCCACCTACCCCGTTACGGTGTTCGATGAATGTGGCGATAGCACACTACTCGTTTACGATGGATTGGACATCGCGGAGTTCTGTGAATGCGACGGTCGTGTCCCCGAACTGATCACCCCAAACGGAGACGGGACCAACGACATCTTCCGACTCTTCAGCAACTGCCCCGCCGAAGATTATACGCTGATCATTTTCAACCGTTGGGGGCAGCAGATTTTCAGTAGTTCCAGTCAGGCAGAAGCATGGGACGGCACCAACAACGGAACGCCACAAAACACCGACACTTATCTGTACCGGATGGCCTTTCGGTTTCCGGGGTCAGAACGGGTGGAGGTTCGGGAAGGGCAGTTTTCTTTGAT
>JBGCFZ010000198.1:0-6092 GCA_045110355.1 Lewinella sp.
CGTACCACCTCAATTCTGGTATTGGACACTTCCACCATCTCAAACATGAATCCCCTCAATTCGAGGTGCTCATCCTGTTCTGGTACCCGCTCCGCCTCGGTAACGATGAAGCCCGAAAGTGTGTGGTACTCTCCTTCTGGGAGCTTGAGGTTATACTTATCGTTGAGGTAGTCAATCTCGAGGCGGGCACTGAAAATATAACTTCCATTTTCTTCCACGGTCTCCAGGTAAGGGTCTTCGTCAAACTCATCTTCGATCTCGCCGAAGATCTCCTCTAACAAATCCTCCATGGTGACCAGTCCGGCAATGTCGCCAAATTCATTAACGACGCAGGCAATACTGAGCTGTTCCTTGATCGACTGATCCAGTAAATCAGTTACCCGGGTAACCTCGGGAATGAAGGTCAGCTCAAGAATCATACTACGAACCGATTCCGGAAGATCCAGCAGCTGTTGGTGGTGAACGTATCCAAGTACTTCGTCCATATCCCCATCAATTATCAGGATACGACTCAGGCGTGTTTCCTGAAATTTTTGTTCCAACTCATCGACGGAGATGGTGACGTCTACACTCTGAATTTCCGTTCGTGGTACCATACAGTCGCTTACGCGGACCTCGGAGAGGTTCAGTGCATTTCCGAATAGCTTGGTGTCGATTACCGCCGTGTCTTCATCGGCTGCTGAACGACTTTCGTTGACGAAGTTCTCCAGGTCGAGCCGGGTTAGGACAGTATCTAACTCTTCGGATGGCCGTTTGAAGAATAAGCTCAATAGCTGGTTGCTTGACCCCGTCATCACCCGGCTGGGAAGGTAGAGTAGCCATTGTAGCGCGCGCAGTGGGACGGCGAGGAAGTACAGGGCGTCGTCCGCAAATAATCGGAACAAGGTCTTGGGCAAGTATTCGCCAAAAACCAATACAATCAGCGTAAGGATAACGGTTTCTCCCAGTAGGTTGAGCATCCCGCCGGGCTGCGCCCAGCCATCGAGTAGCCAGGCAAAGGAACCGGAGATCAGGAAAGTAAAAGCAACCAGCGCGATGTTGTTGCCCACCAGCATGGTGCTCATGAAGTCCGCCGGGCGATCGAACCAGCCCGCCAGGATTCGGCTACGACGGGTACCTCTTTTCTTTTTCAGTTCCACCTTCAGCTTATTCGCCGAAACGTAGGCGATTTCCGAACCACTGAAGATGGCGGAGAGGAACAAGAAAAGAAGAATGGCAAAAGTGGTCAAGATCTGGACGGCCTGTGGCCTTTTAGGCGAAAACTAGCTGCGCTTGTTTCCTTTTAGGGCAGTCTAACTTTATTAACGAAGATAAAGGATGGAAGTGATATTGTAAAGGTGAGCGTTTAGGCTGGTGGCTATTCCTGTTCCTGCTCCTCCTTTGGCCGGGATACCGGAATGCGCCCTTCTACCTGAACTACCCTTGCATTACTGAAACTCTGATCAGCTTCCAGTCCGTACCCGGTAATGAGATAATCCGGCTGCTGCAAGACAACAAATTTCTTGGTATGAATGCGCTCTTTCTTTTCGTCCCAATTAAGCTCCTCTGTTTCCAGTCGTTGAAAGTCGGTAGACTCCCAAACTACGCTGTCGCGCACCGTAATCTCCTTCGTGCGGCGGCGGTAGACGCCCCACTTTGCGGTCAGGGTACTGGTGGTGTCCTGAAACTCGTCGAGGAACGCGACGCGTAATCCGTCGGGGAACTCCTGGCGCTGATCTGTCTTGTCCAGATAGTTAAGCATGGTTGGTGCAATGACGATGCCACGCACCAGGCCAGAGTCACTGAAGATCATGTGGACGTCATCAGCCTCCTCTATCTTGTCGTTAAGCTGTTGCTCCAGGCGGGCAACGTCTCCTGGGTCATTGACACAAGCGTTGCACAGCCATCCGGTCAAGAATAAGACTGATAGCATCAAAAAAAATTGTTGAATCCGGGGCAGACGCTCCATTAAGCCTTCAGGCTCCAGACCGCAGCTTGAATTAAGTCGCTGTACTTCTGTGGCTCCTCTGGTACGAAATTATTGTTGTAGCGGTAGAGGTATACCACCAGAACGACAAAAAGGAAAAGGGCAATCACAGCACCGAGAAAGGCATATCCTTTGATGCCGGCAGATTTGATTTCAGACATATTGGGGCAAATTTATTTTGCGTGGCAAAAGTACGACTTGGATATTGGAAGTTGCTCATCAGTAGCCGAAAAGTCGCTTCGCTCTTTTTCTTATAGACGGCCTGCGGCCTTATAGATGTGATAGATTGGTAGATTTATAGTGCTGCCGCAGGAGCGAAGTGAGCACCCTCTCGCGGCAGCTCTGTCAATCTATGATTCTATCACATCCATCAATCTAAAAAAAGCCCCCACCGTCCAAAGACAGTGAGGGCTTTCTTCTAAGCGTTGAATGCTGACTTAGTTCTGCTGACAATCAGCTTCAGAGCGTTCGTCTTCCACGGAAGCAGTGGCGCGGAGCGCCGGCAGCAAGCTGTTGCTTGCCTGGCTGCGGGTAGTGATGTTGATCTGTGCACGTGCACCGGGCAGGTTGCCACTGTTGCCTGTAGCTGCATCGGTAAGCGGCATCAGGACGTAAACACCTGACTGGCCTACAACGGGCTTGCTTGCGCTGTTGGTGGCAGTAACGGAGGCAGCGGCGATAACCTTAGGTTCGCGGCCGATGGTCGGCAGGCTTTCCAGGGTGGGGTTGCTGCTTACGGTGTCCACTACAAGGTCGTACATCGCAGCGATGGCGGAAAGGTCTTTTCCAGCAAGGTCAGTAGCAAGCTTATTGCCCTTTACGCGGTTGCGTACTACGGGGGTGAGGGCTTCTTTAACGGAAGCGATGGTTGGAAGACCAACGGGGATCACATCCTCAAGGCCAACCACCACGTGGTTGTTCTGGTAGTAAAGTTGTGGGTCGGAGAAGGTGTAAACCTGTGGGCTCACGTCACCTTTGTTGGCACTGAATGCCCAGCACATCATGTCCTTTACTTCCTGTCCGCTGCCCAGTGGGCTAAGCACGTAGTTGCTGATGGAAAGTGGGCCGGTAGAAACGACTTCCATGCCTTCAGCTTCCCCTGCGGTCTTAACTTCAGCGAGGGTATTCTTGCCGTTGAGGAAAGACTGTGCCTTTGCGAGGACGTCGCTCTCCGTAGTAGAGCTTGGTAGAATGGGCTCCACCACGTAGGCAATCTTTACGCGCGGCTGGGTTGAGCGGCTGCGGCTTTCTACCTTAATCAAGCGCCAGCCAAAGAGCTCACGTACTTTTACCAATTCACCAATACGGCTGTTACCAAAAATAACCCCATCCATTTGGCGTGGGTACTGGCCCGGCGTCGCTTTTTCAATGAGGCCTCCGTTGGAAGAAGTAGCGGGGTCCTGGCTGAATTCTTCTGCAAGCTCCGCAAACTTACGTGGTGCCCGGTTAAGGACATTCATCAGGCTGTCGACAATGCGCTCAGCTTCGGTGAACTGCTCGGGGGTGGATGCACGACGCAGAATGGTGCGCGCCTTCGCGCTGTCAGACATCACCTTACGGTCGATGAGCTTGAACAACTTCATGGCATTGCCTTCAACGTAAGGACCAAAGACGGTGCCTACGGCTACCTGATTGATGGCTGCGTCGGCAACGATGGGGCTGAGGCGGTCGGCGGCGATGTAAGCTGCCTGGTAGCTACCATTGGTGCTGAGGGCAAAGAGACTGTCTCCTGTTTCGGTAGTTTCCTTACGCCAGTCATCGGCGATGTCGGCCATCTCATTGCGTAGATCTGCGGAATCCTTAGCTGTAGGCAGTACGTTGAAAGCCAGGTAGCTGAGTTGGCGGCTTTCTACATCGTTCATGAAAACGCTGCGGTTTTCGTCGATGTAAGCCTGGATGTCGGCGTCACCAACGGTAACGTCGGTGTTGTCCACTTCCTCGAAGGGCACCTTTACCACGGCTACCTGACGATTGCCGAGCTGCTGATCTGCAAAATCCTTGGCCTGCCAGCTTGGGGCATACATGGCTTTAGTGACCATGGCCGTCATCTTTTCCTGCAGGCGCGTGGCCTTGATCTCGCGAGTTTGGTAAAGCCAGATGTCTTTGATGGCAGGGTTGAGGCGGCCTTCAGCGATCTCAGTATCAATCGTACCGTTGTCGCGGGCCGTTCTGATCTGGTTGAGGAGTGTACGGTTCACCTGCCCGGTTTGTGGGTCGGTGAGGTTACGCTGAACGACGGGGCTGAGGTTATTGCCAAACTGAAGTTCTTCCATTTCTTCCTCGGAAACGGTGAGACCGATGGCGTCCGCTTCGTTGGTCATGATGGCTTCGTTGACGTAGAATTGCCACAACTGATCGCGGTTCTGGAAAGCATCGCCGCCGGTAAAGGCTGTGCTGGCAGTTCTTTCGAAATCCGTGCGGTCAATTTCTGTTTCTCCCACCTGCCCCATGCGGTTCATGACGGGGCCGAGCGGGCCGTTGGCTCCGCTGGTCATCTCCGAAAGGATGAAAAGCGCAACGCCGCCTCCAATGAATAGGAGAACGATTATCGTATTTTGTCTGATCTTACCAATTAGTGCCATACTGCATCTAGCTTTACGTTGCCCACGGCTATGTGGGCGCTTATGTTCGGGGTAGTTTGTTGATTTTCCGCATGAAAAACGGCCGGACCACTGCATTATAGGTCCCGGCCGGCATCCGTTGGGGACGCGAAGATACGACAATTTGAAAAACTTGGTATATGCGGTGCCGAAAGGGATGCTTTTTCGTCTGTAGAAGCAGATTTAAGGGGCGGGGGCGCAGGTGCGGGGAAAGGTTTTAAAGAGCAGTTGGAAGAAGACGGTATGGCAGCGGCTGTCCGACAAATTCTTTTGGCCTGGCGAAGCCGGATGAAATCTGGCTGACGGCTACAACCTGATGGGAACTTTTCACTGGCTCTTCTCTGAACACAATCTCCTGATTACTGTCTCCTAGTTTACACTGTACTAGACACTGAACCTTTAATACTATGTCTTTAGATCAAAACCGTCTCTCCTTGCGCCCTCAACTCCACCTGGCACCTGCGGCCGCGCCTGATGAAAAATTTCAGAACGATACCCTGCGGCCGATCATGAAATTGCAGCACGACCTGATCCTGGCCGTCTTCGAACACTTCCTGACCAAGCGCAAGGTGAAGCTGGATCAACTACCTGTGGATCAACGATTCGGTAAGATCAAGGAGATGGTGACCCGGGACCACCGCCTGCGAGACCTCCTTTTCGGACTTGCCCTGGGCCAGTTCACTTCCGCCGAGATGAGCTATTACCTAGCCAATGATGGTAACGTCCACCGTAGGATGACCAACCTTATTGTAGAACGGATGACCTCCGTTTTTGTCCCGGCGCGCCAGTAGCGATTAACCTTTCTTAATGATTGGATCGTTTAAGAGGTATGAAGCCTTTCTTAATCCTCTTGCTGCTGTCTGGCGGTCTGTTGCATGCTCAGCTGCCCCTGACGCCTGAAATCCAGGTATGGCTCGATAGCCTCGATGTGCGGGTAAATCATCCTTTTGACGCTGACTTTAAACTGCTCAAGAATCCCGAAAATGATTACCTGGCTGACCAATTGACGGTCCGCAGTAAATCGGAGAAGCTGGAAATTCGTCTCCACCTGCGGCCAGAAACCGAACTCGATCTTTACTACCAAAGGCCCCACCTAAGGGTCGGTATGTTAGTGCTGAACCTGGCCAGTAACGCCGAAGACGCCGTCACCACCGTTCATTCTTTCGACGACGAAGAACTCGCGGTGCTCAACGCCGACTGGGCGCGGATGTACACCTTTCGCCCGAAAACCAGCTACAGTGGTCGTAGCACCGCCCAACTCGTTGCCATATATAAGGTTGGTCGCGGACTAGCCTATACCGTGCTGTTGTTCGACGATGCACCGGATACTTTGGAGGGGAGACAGTTGTTGCTGAGATTTAGATAGTTAGTAGTGGGTAGTATATATACCTAAGTCAAAGTGGTTTGGGACTTTATCGCTTGCTATTGCGGCCCCTGATTTCGTTAAAAAGCCTCGCCGAAGCTAAGGCTTCTCCTACGTTTTTTGCCTCATCAGAAACCACACTAGCTGCGCGCTAATTGTCCCA
>JBGCFZ010000199.1:0-5848 GCA_045110355.1 Lewinella sp.
TAGGGGCCAATTTTCAAGTCCTCGGGGGTAATGGTTCTACTTTGTGCTCCCGCAGTTACGACCAGTTCCAGACCATCTTGCACCCAGTCCTTGGGTAAGGTAACGGAGAAGTAGTTGGCGAAGTCTGGTGTTCTCAGGTCAATGGCTACCGGCAGATTCGCCGGGCCCTTGAGGCACAGTGTCCCAAGTGTACTACCGTTACGCGTACCCATCACCTGTACATCTGGTGCAGCGCCACTTCCGGTAACGGCTAACTGTAATAAAGCCGGACGATGCCCGACCATGAAAAATAATGGGTGCCCAATCTCGTGTCGGTGCGTTTGGGCTACAAACACCTCCTCGATCATCGCCGTAGTGTTTACGTTGCCCGAACAAGTACCCTGATCATCGGGTTCGGGGAAAACGTATTCCTGAAAATCGTAGGAGGAAGGTAGTGCTGGGTTGGTGTTGTCCCGGATTTCCCCTTGTGCCAGGAGTTGGACGGCATTGACCGTGAGTAATATTGATAGTAATAGCCTCATTTGTTTGTTCTTTACAGCAAGTTAGGCACAAGTATGATGGTATCAATAATACTCTTCTGAAATAGTAGGCTGCTTTGCCAAAATACCTGTTTCTTTCATTCATGGAAGATTCAGGGCGCGGCCGCAGGTGCAGGGGGAGGTACGGTGCCATCAACCAAACAAAACCAACTGCCCCGTATCCACATGCCTTCCCTTGCTGGACCGTTCGCTAAGCACCCGTCTACGAATAACACCGGGGTCAAACCCAAGCTGACGGTAGTCTTTATCCGCCGTAACGATAAAATACTGTGCCCGTTTCCAGACGATGCCAATTTGCTTGAGGTGATCCCGTCGGATCGGACGAAACCTCCGGGTGTTGACGATTTTCTTAGCCGACTTCACCCCTACTCCGGGAATACGCAGGATCATCTCATAAGGTGCCTTGTTGATGTCAATTGGAAATAAATGAGGGTTTCTGAGGGCATAAGCCAGTTTAGGATCTACCTCGGCGTCCAGCATTGGGTTGGCATCATCAACGATCTCGTTGGCTGCGAAGCCGTAGAAACGCATCAGCCAGTCTGCCTGGTAAAGACGGTTCTCCCGCCGAAGTGGTGGTGCAGAAAGCGATGGCAGCCGGGCGTCGTCACTAATCGGAACGTAGCCACTGTAGTAGACCCGCTTCAGAGACTGCTCGTCATAAAGATCAGTGGCCAAAGAGAGAATATCCTGATCCGTCTCCGGGCTTGCACCGATGACCATTTGAGTAGACTGTCCGGCGGGCACATAAGTAGGCAAATACCTGCTTTTAACCAATGCCGTGCGCTGACTACGATGATCATCAATGGTATCCTTCAGGTAATTCATTGGTTTGAAAGCATCGGCAAAGCTTTTTTCTGGAGCTACCTTTTTCAAACTGCTCTCACTGGGCATTTCCAGATTAACACTAAGGCGATCGGCATATAAGCCTGCTTCATGGATCAGCTCATCACTCGCTCCGGGGATCGCCTTAAGGTGGATGTAGCCGTTAAATTTATGTTCTTTCCTCAGCCGTTTCGCGATACGCACCAATCGCTCCATGGTGTAGTCTGCACTCTTAAAAATGCCGGAGCTCAAAAACAGGCCTTCGATGTAGTTCCGTTTATAGAAACTGATGGTGAGGTCGACCACCTCATCCACCGTAAAGGCCGCGCGCTTTACGTCATTACTCTTACGGCTTACGCAGTAAGCGCAATCGAAAATGCAATGATTCGTCAGGAGGATCTTCAACAGGGAAACACATCGGCCATCCTGGGTGTAGGTGTGGCAAATTCCCATACCCGTAGAGTTTCCCAGACCATCAGGTGTGTTCTTACGGTTGCTACCGCTGCTGCTACAACTAACGTCGTATTTAGCGGCGTCGGCAAGAATCTTTAGCTTTTCTCCCGTTTTGTGGTTCATACGGCAAAGATACAATTATTTGTTATTTAATGCAAATAATTGTGTTGGCTTCATGGGGCAATCGCAAGGTCTAGCCTTGCTACGGCTGAAGACGCAGCCTAAGATATAAAGTCCTTACGGACTGAGCCTAGCCTTCCAAACCCTGAAGCCGTAGCCTAAGATATAAAGTCCTTACGGACTGAGCCTAGCCTTCCAAACGCTGAAGCCGCAGCCTGGAATATAAAGTCTCTACGGACTAAGCGGACCTTGCGATTGCCCAATAACCATCTTTGCACCTGCGGCCGCGCCTTTTAAAAATTAGGAACTAGGAAGCTATTATACCATGGAAGCATATGCTTCCATGATCTCACTACAGTTTGCCCCCACATAGAGGAGGAATCAGCCATCAAGAAGTACCACTATAGCCCTACCACTTAGCCTTCTTCCCCTTAAAGGGCTTAGCTCCTTTGGGCTTGAAGTTACCCGGCCGGTAGTGCTTTTTCTTTCCGCCACCAAAACCGCCACCGCTACTGCTGCCACCTTTAGGGCCACTGACTTTGGTACCACCTTCAAAGAGACGAACGTTAAGTTCCGTTCCACGGTCCACCGCCCCCTCGAAAGCCGCAACAACTTTCTTAGCCTCGCGCGCATCGACGCCAACGTAGGTCATGTGGTTCTGAATATCAATTTTACCAAAGGCCACCTTTTTTCCAGGTATCTTACGGTTGATCATTCCGATGATCTGGGGAACATTAAAGCCATTATTCCTACCAGCGCCGATGACGATGGTAGAATACTCCATGTCCTTTCTCTTGTTTGGGCGAGTATCTTCTGGTGCATTACTAACGGCCTTTTGTCCGCTCATCTGCTTACTGAGATTACCCAGGCCATAGCCGAGAATTTTCTGAATCAGCTCTTCCCGTTCGATGCCGTCAAAAGCTTCGATGACTTCTGGCAGGTAGGCGGCAACTTTATCGTCGAGCTTCGCATTTTTCACCGATTCGGCAAACCGGAGGGCCCGGAGACGGTAAACTTCGTCCTGCTTCGGAACGTCCTGCAGTTCAAATTTGATCTTGGAGTACCGTTCGATGTCGCGAATCTTACGCACTTCTTTGCCCGTAACAATGCTGAGGGCGATGCCTTCCTTACCCGCGCGGCCGGTACGGCCGCTCCGGTGTACGTACACTTCGGGAGCATCAGGCAGATTGTAATTAATGACGTGGGTAAGGTCCTGTACATCCAGGCCTCGAGCAGCAACGTCGGTCGCAACAAGCAATTTGATCCGCCCCTTGCGGAACCGTTTCATTACGTCGTCTCGCTGTGCCTGGCTCATGTCTCCGTGCAGTGCATCGGCGGTGTGTCCAGCATAACGGAGGTCTTCGGCAACGCCATTAACTTCCCGGCGCGTCCGGCAAAAGATAACGGCGTAGATATCAGGATCCAATTCGATCAGCAGCCGCAAAAGGGCGAAGCGATCGGAGGCCCGTACTTTGAAGTATTGGTGAACGACTTTAGAATTACCAGCGTCAGAATGGCCTACACTAATTTCCGCAGGGTCCGTCATGTAGGTTTGGCTGATCTTCTTAGCCTCTTTAGGCATCGTTGCGCTGAAGAGCAGGGTCTGCTTTTCGTCTGGCGTTGCGCCCAGGATACCATTCAGCTCTTCTTGAAAGCCCATGTTAAGCATTTCGTCCGCTTCGTCGAGTACGACCCGCTTCAAACCACCCACTTTCAACTTCTTACGGTTGATCATGTCAAGCGTTCGGCCTGGAGTGCCGACAACAATCTGTGCACCATCCTTGATCTCACGGATCTGGTGTGTGATGGGAGCACCGCCATAAACGGCAGTAACCTTCACGCCTTTACGAAAACGAGCGTAAGAGTTAAGGTCCTTGGCTATTTGGAGACAAAGCTCCCGCGTTGGACAAAGGATAAGGGCCTGAACGGCCTTCACCTCGATATCGATGTCGTTAACTACCGGAAGACCAAAACCGGCCGTTTTACCAGTACCAGTACGAGCCAGTGCGACGAGGTCGCGGTCAGACTCCATGATAACTGGGATGGCAGCTTGCTGTACGGGAGTGGGGGTGACAAAGCCAAGTTCCGCTACTGCGCGCTTGACGTCATCGCGCAGTGCGCTGTCTTGAAAATTTTCCATATCGCCGGTATTGTGAGTTGCTTCAAACGTTGAAACAACGGGGCCTACGGGCGAGATGGTTTACTACACGGCGACTCCAAAGCGTAAGGAATCTGACTACGTAAACCGGGAAACACCCTGTTTGAGGGTGCAAAGGTAATAATAAAAACGGACTGTTGGAACTTCAACTTGAATTGAAAGCTTTCCCGCGTTACCCCAGCCAGAGGCACTGGGGCAGTTAGCATTTTGCGTGAGAGCCGGTCGCCTAACGACCTAACTCTAATACTAACCGCCCCAGAACCGATGAGCGAATCGGCTAAATGATCTTACCCTTGAAGCTTAGGCTGGGTATGAATGACGTAAGTTTCCGCTACTATATCATGACCGGCCTGCCGACGAGCATTACCCAGCATGACGAGCGCAGAAATGAGTGGAAGGAAGCCCATCAGGCTTTGTAGTATCTGTATTACGGGAGACACACCGTTCTCCATTTGGTATTCGGTGATAAACTGAACGTATTCCATGTAACCACTTACCTCCTCAATGCCAGGAACTTGGAAGAACTGGTACGTAAAATAAAAGTTAAAAAGGACAACGATCAACCACGGGAGGTAACGCATCCATGCCTGCCCCCAACTGATCGGGAGGCCTTCTTTTGCAACTACCTTCAACTTAAGTACCATCTTGCCCAGTGTTGCCCCCATGGTCTTTTCTAGAACCGGCTTATAGAGCATACTAAGAAGTGTGACGGCCAGGATACCGTTCAGACTGGGGGAAAACATGGTAAAATACAAGCTCGCCCCTAATAATGGAAGCGTAAACAAAAAATCCAATAATGCCGCACCTAAGCGCGGGCCGAAGTTGGCAAAACGAGGGGTGTATTCCTGTCCGCCCAACAGGTTATCGTCAAGGGTATCACTAGCGTACATAATAGTGTATTTTGTTAAACATTTGATCGGCGAAAAACGATGTAAACAGCGATTCTCGACCAACGGTTAATATGACGAATATAGGCAGGACTTTCATTCGATCGAACAATGGTGGACAAAAGATGCCTCCGACTCGACAAAAGTGCTATGTTTGCATTGCTAAAGGTAGTGGAGCATTCTTTTTTCCACTTTAAAAGGGAATCCGGTGCAAATCCGGAGCTATCCCCGTAGCTGTAAATCCGTGAACTTGCCGGTACTCTATGCCACTGAGCTTTGCTTGGGAAGGCGTTACCTGCAACTTACAACCTGCAACTTGTAACACGGACGAGCCAGAAGACCTGCCCGCGGCGTCATACTTATTTTATCTTTCGGAGGAAAAGATGGAGTAGCGAGTTGGGCTGTTGGTACTTTAATCTATTGGTTAGTTTGTCTATTGGGCTTCAACAGACCAGTAGACCAAAGAACCAATAGATCAATCAGGCGCGGTCGCAGGTGCATGGAACAGACAAAGGCAAAGAATGTCGTGTCGTTTTCCAGCTGTCTTACTTTTGCCCCAACTGCTGCTACATCGCTTCATCTCCGGCCCCAACCACCAGATGTACCATGTTTCAGCCCACCAATTACAGCTTCCAATATCAATATTGCTATCTAAATCGGTCATTTTCTTACTTCGCAGCCTTCCTGGTAGGTAGTCTGTTTTTACCTGCGGCACTATGGGCCCAGGTTCCGGAGTTGAGTACGACCTCCGAAGAGGTCGTCGTCACCGGCGCCCGTTTTACCCGGCCGCTGGCCGAGAGTCCGGAAAACGTTACCATCATAGATTCTGCCACCGTGGCCCGGGCGGCGGACCTGGCGCAGCTGCTCAA